>JALZAP010000223.1 GCA_030948245.1 Candidatus Dormiibacterota bacterium
GTACTTGTTGACGGCCATGTCGAGGGCGTTCTCGACCATTTCCTTGTCGTGCTTGCCGTTCCAACCGATCTTGAAGTTGATCCGGATCTCGGTGAAGGCGTGCGGCCACTCCTTCTCCTGGTCGCCCTCGACCTCGACGTCGAGCGACTTGAAGGGCTGGCGGAACTTCTTGAGGAGGAGTACCGCGTTGATCCCGGTGCAGCCGCCGAGTGCGCCGAGCAGCATCTCGGTGGGGCGCATGGCGCTGTCATCGCCGAACTGGGGCGGCTCATCCACCGCACTCAAGTGGCCCGAGTTGGCCCGGATTTCGAACTTGACCTTCTGACCCGACCACCGCGCGACCGCTTTTTGCATGATCCTTGTTCTCCGATATGAGCGATGACGTGCGGAATGTGTTCGCCCCGGTCGCGGCAAATTATGTGACGTCCAGCTATCACTCCGGCCAGGAGTGGCTCGACGAAGCGCTCGAGGTGGCGCAGCCGGAGTCCCGCGACGTCGTCCTCGACGCCGCCACGGGGACCGGCAACCTGGCCCTCGCGCTGGCGCCCCACGTCAGCAAGGTCGTCGGCCTTGACCTGACGCCGGAGATGCTCGACCAGGCTCGCAAGGTGGCCGCGGAACAAGGGATCGAAAACGTCGACTGGGTCGTCGGCAACGCCGAGGAGCTGCCGATCGACGACGCATCGCTGGACCTCTGGACCTGCCGGGTGGCCGCCCATCACTTCCACGACCTCGGCCGAAGCCTGGCCGAGGCGAGCCGCGTGCTCCGCCCGGGCGGCCGGTTGATGGTCATCGACAGCTCCGGGCCGCGTGAGGCGCGCGATCACCTCCACCAGGTCGAGATGCTTCGCGACCCGAGCCACGTCCGGATGTACACGGTCGAAGAGTGGATCGACTGGCTCGAGGCGGCCGGCTTCGCCATCGAGGAAACCCGGCTCCGCCGGATGGAGTGGGAGTTCGAGCCGTGGGTCACCCGGATCGGCTTTCCCAAGGAGCGGGTGGAGGAGTTGGCGGCAATCGTCGAGGCGGCGACCGGTCCGGCACGCGACCAGCTCGCGCCGGAGCGACGCGACGGCAAGCTCTGGCACAGCTACTGGCACGCACTGACCCGGGCGCGCAAGCCCTGAGCGGCGACCTCCTCGCGGGCGACCTCGTCCTTCTCCACGACAAGGCGGGCCGAACCTACCAGGTGACCCTCAGGGAGGGCGCCAAGCTCTCCCTGCACAGCGGTACGGTGGACCACGACGAGCTCATCGGCAGGCCGGAAGGATCGCTCGTCAGCAGCCATACCGGGACCCGGCTGCTGGCCCTGCGGCCGACTTTCGCGGAGCGGGTTACCGGACGCCGCCGGCAAGCTCAGCCGATCTACCCGAAGGACATCGCGGCGATCCTGATGTACGCCGACGTCTACCCGGGCGCCTTCGTCCTCGAGGCCGGCTCGGGCACCGGCGCTCTGACCACCGCGCTGGTCCGGGCGGCCGGCGAGGCGGGGCGGGTCGTCTCCTACGAGCTCCGGGAGGACTTCCTTGCCCTCGCCCGGGCCGCTGTGACGGATGCCCTGGACGGGTTCCCGGCCAACCTCGAGATGAGGCTCGGCGATGTCTACCAAGGGGTCACCGAGGTCGGGGTGGATCGTGCGCTCCTCGATCTGCCCGAGCCCTGGCAGGCGATCCCCGCCTTCTCCGCCGCGCTCCGGCCGGGCGGCGTGATCTTCGCGCACTGCCCGAACGTGAGCCAGGTCGCCCGCTTCTGCGAGGGCCTCCGCGAGCACGGCGGCTACGGCCTCATCCAGACGATGGAGGTCCTCCAACGGGGCTGGACGATCCGCGGCCGGAGCATGCGCCCCGATCACCGGATGGTCGCCCACACCGGCTTTCTCACCTTCGCCCGCCGGCTCGCCGGCCCCGAGGTGTTCGAGACCGAGAGCTTCTGACTTCTGCGAAGTCGCGAGAATAAATCTCGTCGCTGAAGTCAAAGCCGGAGGAAACGGAACTGAATTGAACCAGCCAATCCACGTCACCGTGACAGGCGCCGCCGGCCAGATCGGCTACTCGCTCCTCTTCCGGATCGGCAGCGGCGACATGCTCGGCGCCGAACAGCCGGTGGTCCTCCGGCTGCTCGAGATCGAGCCGGCGATGAAGGCCCTGGAGGGCGTCGTCATGGAGCTCGACGACTGCGCCTTCCCGCTCCTCGCCGACGTGGTCACAACCTCGAACACGGAGGAGGCGTTCGACGGGACCTCCTGGGCACTGCTGGTCGGATCGGTGCCCCGCAAGCAGGGCATGGAGCGGGGCGACCTGCTCTCCGTCAACGGCGGCATCTTCGGACCCCAGGGCAAGGCGATCGCGGCCCGCGCCGCGGAGGACGTCCGGATCCTGGTGGTCGGCAATCCCTGCAACACCAACTGCCTGATCGCGCGCAGCAATGCGCCTGACATCCCGGGCGACCGCTGGTTCGCGATGACCCGGCTGGACGAGAACCGGGCCAAGTCACAGCTCGCCAAGAAGGGCGGCGCCGCCGTGGCCGAGGTGACGAACATGGCGATCTGGGGAAACCACTCGGCGTCCCAGTTCCCCGACTTCGCCCACGCCAAGATCCGCGGCAGACTCGCCCCCGAGGTGATCACCGACGGCGACTGGCTGCGGGGAGAGTTCATAAGCACGGTCCAGAAGCGCGGCGCCGCGGTGATCGAAGCGCGGGGGCTCTCCTCCGCGGCATCTGCGGCGAACGCAGCCGTCGACTCGGTCCGCAGCGTCCACTTCGGCACGCGGCCCGGCGACTGGACGTCCCTCGCCGTCGTCAGCAGGGGCGAGTACGGCACGCCGGAGGACCTCCAGTTCGGCTTCCCGGTCACGACCGACGGCCGCAGCTGGAACGTCGTTGAGGGCCTCAACCACGATCCGTTTGCGAAGGAGAAGATCCGCCTGACGACCGAGGAGCTGCTCCAGGAGCGGGACCTCGTGAAGGACTTGCTACCGAGCTAGGTCGGCGGCAGCGCCACCAGCGTCGGTACCCCCGTCTGCCCCGGCACCAGCTGGAGCCTGAGAGAGGCGGGCCCGGTCGCTTGGGGCAGGGACGGGTCCGCCGGTACGACCAGCTCCGTCAGCAGCTCTGGCCGCCCGTGGTTCGCGCGGAGCAGGGAGTCGAGGAGGTGCTGGGCAAGCGCCCGCAGCGGCGAACCCTGGTCCACGCCGGCCGGGGCGGGAATGACGATCTCGGGCAGGCCGAACTTGTTCATCCCGGTCGTGTGCCAGCGGATGAGGCCGCTCGGGTCCGAGTCCGCCGGGAAGGCGACGTGGTCGGTGACGTTCAGCACCCCGGTCCTGGGCAGACCCTGCTGGTAGGAGGCGATCTCGGTGAGGCGGACGGCGGGCGCGTCGAAGAGGGCGCCGCTCAGCTCGAGGGCGGCCGAGCGCGCGGCCGCGATCGCGGCCCAGAGGCCGAACATCGGTACCTGCGGTCTCGCGTCGCAGCTGACCACGAGCACCTGCCAGGCCCTCTCCAAGCGGCCGCGCTCCTCATCGCCGACGTCCGAGTGCTGGAGCAGGTCGAGCGGCGGCGGGAACGCAGTCTTGGCCATGTCCGCATAGCTAAGCGCGGGTGAGCCGACGACCGGCCGGAGCGCCGAGCGGAGCGGCTCCTCGACGTGGTTCTCCACCCAGGCCACCGCCTTGGCGCGAAGGTCCTCGGGAAGCAGCGGAGGGTAGCCGGGCGTGTAGTAGACGCGGAAGGCGACCGGCACCTGCGCAGCGACGGGGATCACGACCGGCCCGCCATCGCCCTTGTGGAAGAGCCCGCCGAGCAGCGGCATTTCGGGCGGGATTCTAGACCACGAGTTCTAGGACTAAATTTGCGGGATGAGCGACCAAGGGCACTTCAAGGTCCCGACCCCCGTCAACGAACCGGTTCGGACCTACGAGCCCGGGACGCCTCACCGCTTCAGCGTCCAAGAG
>JALZAP010000224.1 GCA_030948245.1 Candidatus Dormiibacterota bacterium
CCGCCGGTCGAGACCTCACTTCCGTCGAGGTCGACTGGCTGCTCTGGGAGCACTCCCAGGGCCTCTTCCCGGTCCGGCCCCACCACCGAACACGGACGGTCTTCTACTAGGCAGGATGATGGCCGTTCGCAAGCCGGTCGCACACCTGCTCCGGGTCGACCCCGCGTTCACCAAGATCGTAGCCTCGGCGCCCGACTTCGCCGTTCACGGCCGCCGCCAGGGTGACTACTTCAACGCCCTCGTCCGTGCCATCGTCTACCAGCAGCTTGCCGGGAAGGCGGCCGCCGCAATCCACGGCCGCTTCATCGCCCTCTTCGGCGGCGAGCCGGCGCCTGCGGCCATCCTTGCCGTTTCCGACGAAGCGCTCCGCGGCGCCGGCCTCTCGGGCGCCAAGCTGCTGGCGATCCGCGACCTGGCGCTGAAGTCGACGGACGGCACGGTTCCCCTCGAGCGGATCGAGAAGCTCCCCGACGACGAGATCGTCGCCCGCCTCTCTGCGGTGCGCGGCATCGGTCGCTGGACGGCCGAGATGTTCCTCATCTTCCAGCTCGGCCGCCAGGACGTCTGGCCGGTCGACGACCTCGGCGTGCGCCGCGGCTATGCTCAAATCCACGGCCTGGTCGAATGGCCGAAGCCGAAGGCGCTGGAGGCGCTGGGCGAGATCTACCGCCCCTACCGGACGGCGGCCGCCTGGTACTGCTGGCGAACCGCCGACATCACCGACTTCTAGTCCTCGTCTCCTGTTCATCGGTCCACCGATGAGTTTCCACGGATGCCGACGTTTCATTCCCTCGTAGGACGGCGTCGATCACAAACCAAGGAGCACGAAAAGACATGACTGACCTTCTGGTGGGCAAGACGGCGATCATCTACGGCGGCGGCGGCGGGATCGGAAGCGGCGTGGCCCGTACTTTCGCCCGAGAGGGCGCCACCGTCGTCCTGGCCGGACGAACCCAGGGGGCGCTCGACGCGGCGGCCAGGGACATCCGTTCCAACGGTGGGTCGGCGGAGGTGGCCCTCCTCGACGCCCTCGACGAGCGGGCAGTGGATGAGCACGTGCGCAAGGTCGTTGCGAAGACCGGAAGCCTCGACATCTCCTTCAACCTGGTTACGCGCGGCGATGTCCAGGGCATTCCGCTCGTCGAGATGACGGCCGACGATCTCCTGCGCGCGGTCGACAACGGCCTCCGGAGCAGCTTTCTCACCGCCCGCGCAGCGGCTCGCCGGATGGTCGAGCGCGGGTCGGGCGTGATCCTCCACCTGAACAGCGCGTCAGGTGCCGGGGCGCAACCCGGGATGGGCAGCACCGGTCCGGCCGACGCGGCGACGGAGGCGTTCATGCGCTATCTCGCCGCCGAGGTCGGCCCGCGCGGCGTTCGTGTCTGCGGCATCTGGACGGCGGGAGTCGCCGAAACCCTCACCAGGGAGAAGATGGTGGCCGTCGCCGGTCCCAACGCTCCCGAGCCGGAAGCGGCGGTCGCGATGATCGCGGCGGGTTCGGCGCTGCGCCGCGCGCCGAGGCTGGCCGACGTGGCTGAGATGGCGGCGTTCCTCGCGTCGGATCGGGCTGCCGGGACGACCGGCACGATGGTGAACGTCAGCAGCGGGCTCGTGCTCCGCTGATTCTGCGAAAGGAGGACTTGGAAATGGACTTCAAGCTCGAGCTGGTTCTGCTGCCGATTTCCGACGTCGACCGGGCCAAGGCCTTCTATACCGAGAAGGCCGGCTTCAACCTCGACGTCGACCACGACGCCGGCAACGGCATGCGCATCGTGCAGCTGACCCCACCCGGCTCGGCCTGCTCGATAACGATCGGGACCGGGATCACGGATGCCGCACCCGGTTCCTACCGCGGCACCCACCTGGTCGTCACCGACATCGAGGCCGCCCGCGCTGAACTCGTCGGACGCGGGGTGGATGTCAGCGACATCCGGCATTTCGACTCCGGCAGCTGGAAGCCCGGGCCCGACCCGAAGCACAGCGACTACAACTCATTCGCCGACTTCAGCGACCCCGACGGCAACACCTGGATCCTCCAGGAACGGCGCGGCCCGGAGATGGACAGCTGAGGGGAAAGCTGACGCGATGATCGGCAGCGAGTCCGCTTTCGCCGCGCTCACCGAGCGCTACCGGCGGGAGCTGCATGTCCACTGCTATCGGATGCTCGCCTCCTTCGACGAGGCGGAGGACGCCGTCCAGGAGACGTACCTTCGCGCCTGGCGCGGCCGCGACGGCTTCGACGGCAGCTCCCTGGTCAGAGCCTGGCTGTACCGGATCGCGACCAACGTCTGCCTCGACCTGCAGCGGCGGAGCCGGCGCAGGGTTGCGGCGCTGAACTCCCTCGCCGAGGTTCCCTGGCTCCAGCCGTACCCAGACGCCCTGCTGGACGAGGTTGCGGCAGGAGACAGGGAGCCGGATGCGGTGATCGTCGAGCGGGAGACGATCGAGCTCGCCTTCCTCGCCGCCCTGCAGGTGCTGCCGCCCCGGCAGCGCGCGGCACTGATCGCGACCGACGTGCTCGGCTGGCCGGCCGCCGAGACGGCGGCGGCCCTCGCGTCCAGCGTCGCGGCGACCAACAGCGCGCTCCAGCGTGCCCGCGCGACGATGCGGGAGCACCTCCCGCCGCAGCGCGCCGAATGGTCGGCCGGGCAGCCAAGCGCCGCCGAGAGGGAGCTGCTCGAGCGGTTCATCGACGCCCACGAACGGGGCGACGCGGTGGCCGCGGTCGCGATCTCGGCGGAGGACCTCAGGATCACGATGCCGCCTCGCCCGTACCTACTCGACGGTGTGGCGGTGATCGCACCCCTCATCCAGAGGGCGCTTGCGGAGGGCGACTGGCGCCTGCTGCCAACGCTTGCCAACCGTATGCCGACCGCGGCGAGCTACCTGCGCAAGCCGGGCGATTCGGAGTTCCGCGCCTTCAAGTTCGACGTCATCCGGATTCAGGACGGAAAGATTGCCGAGATAACGACCTTCGGCCCCGAGCTCTTCCCAGCTTTCGGGCTGGCTCCGATCCTGCTACAGCCCGATCAGGGCAAGTCCGATCAGGGCAAGTCCGATCAGGGCAAGTCCGATCAGGGCAAGTCCGATCAGGGCAAGTCCGATCAGGGATAGATGCCGCGGTCGGCGGTTGCGACCGCGACGCGGTTCACTGCGAGCAGGTAGGCGGCCATCCGCATGTCGACCTTCTTCTCGTCGCGGATCGCCAGCACCTCCTTGAAGGAGCGCGTCATTATCGACTCCAACCGGGCGTTGATCTCGTGCTCCGACCAGAAGAACGACTGCAGGTCCTGCACCCACTCGAAATAGCTGACGGTGACGCCGCCGGCGTTGGCGAGGATGTCCGGCACCACTATCACGCCGCGCTTGCGGAGGACCTCGTCGGCTTCGGGCGTCGTCGGCCCGTTAGCGCCTTCGACGACCAGCTTGGCCTCCACATCGTTTGCGTTTTGGGAGGTGATCTGGTTCTCGAGCGCCGCCGGCACCAGCACGTCGCAGTCGAGCTTGAGGAGCTCGTCGTTGGGGACCAGCTCGGCCCCCGGAAAGCCCTTCAGCGTGCGCTCCCGGGCGCGGTACTCGATCAGCTTCTTGACCGAGAGGCCGAGCGGGTTGTAGATGCCGCCGTAGTCCTCAGAGACGGCGACGACCTGGCAGCCCGCCTCTTCGAGCAGGCGGGCGGATACGCTGCCGACATTGCCGAAGCCCTGCACCACGACGCGCTGGTTGAAAGGCTTCAGTCCCATCGTTTCGAGCGCGGCGACGGTGCAGATCATGACTCCCCGCCCGGTTGCCTCGGCGCGGCCGAGCGAGCCGCCGACCTCGACCGGCTTTCCGGTAACCGCCGCCGTGACCGAGTAGCCGCGGTGCATCGAGAGGGTGTCCATGAACCAGGCCATCACCTGGGCGTTGGTGCCGACGTCGGGGGCCGGGATGTCGCGGTCAGGCCCGACC
>JALZAP010000225.1 GCA_030948245.1 Candidatus Dormiibacterota bacterium
GCCTCGGCCCGCCAAGCCTCCCTCTCCGCCAGGGCAACCAGCTCGGGGGCGAGGTCGGCCTCTGCGACCACTTCCAGCCGGCCGCTCCGCACGGCGCGGACGGCGGCCTGGTTCCAGCTCATCGGGTACTCGCCGCCGGCGAAATGGTTGCCGCTCTCGTCGTAGTCGGTGGCGATTCGCAAGCGACCGTCCTCGATCAGCTCGTGGAAGGCGGCACGAGACCGGCCGCCGCCCCCGCGGCGAACTACCTGTGCGACCGCCTGGGTCGAGGCGCGGACGATCGCGTCCAGGTCGAGCGAGGCGGCGATCGCCTGGCTCGTCGTGACCAGGAAGCTCAGGTCGCGCACCTCACGCTCGCGCTCCGTCGCGCGCCGAGCGGTGACCAGACCGGTCGCGGCGAGATGGCCGATCAGGGCGACCACCGGCATGACCACCGACTGGGCACCCGCGGTCGCCGGGTTCAGGTGCCCCTGCCCCTCGGCCAGCAGCCGCGATCCGACCGCGACCGCCGTCACCACCGTGGTTATGCGGCCGCCGGTAAGCCAGGCGGCGGCGAGGACGGGAAGGACGATCAGGGCGCCGAGGGTGACCCCACGCGCCGATTGCATGTCGATCCAGTGGATGGCCACGATTGCGAGGATTGACAGCAAGGCGACCAGGTAACCCTGTGGCCGTCCGACGTAGGCCTTCGGGCCCACAATGTCAAAGCGGGGCGTCGGGTCCATTTCCGCAGTCGCCAAGGTTACAAGGAGGCAGGGTGACTTTGGCCCAGGCACAGGGCCGGGCCATCCCGCATCTCGCCGGGCTGCTTCACCAGCTGGGGAATCGAACGCGCCGTCACCGCGGAATATCCAAGGGTGGCTGAGTAGCTACCTGCAGCGCCAGGTGCCTGCGACTCGCTCGATCGCGTCGAGGGCATTGGCGCCGTACCCCATCGTGCTGTCGATGGTCCCCGATGCCTTGTCGGCGTTGACTATGAAGTAGGTCACCAGCTGCGGCGTGCTGGAGGCGATCTGGTTACTGGCGGGGGGGGCCGTCGCGAAGCTGGTCGTGGTGTCGACCGAGTACTCTCCGGCACCCTTGTAGCCGCTCGCCACGACGATCGTCAGGGTGTCCATCTGGCCGAGGCCGTCGCCCGCGGTCAGCTTGACGCTGAAGCTGTCGTCGCCCTTGCCTTCGACCGGCCCGCAAACGACGACCGCGCTGGTCCATCGGGCGGGAAGCTTGCCGGTGAAGGTTAGGTCCTGCGGGACGGTGCCGCTGCCACCGGTGCTCGTGATGTCGGTGGGGCTGTGCGAAGGCGTCGGGTTCGCCGTGGCGGACCCGAGGCTGCAAGCGCCAATGAGGAGCAGGGCCGAGAGGGCGGCGAAGGATGGGACGGCGATGGGGAGGCTGCGCAAGAAGATACCGGCCGGAATTGTACGGTGGCTTCAGCGGAGTTGCCCCCGATCACCTGTCAGAGTTGAGATGGCGTGCGCTACGAGACCGTTCTCACGAGGTCCTTCGCGATCCTCCGCCGCAAGCCTTGGCTCTGGCTGCTGGCGCTGTTCGCGGGGGAGAGCGGCGGTGGCGGTGGAGGTGGCGGCGGCGGCACCGGCGGCTTCGCTTCCCGAACCACAACCGCTCCGGGCACGTCGCCCGACTTCAGCTGGGTGCCCCATTGGCTCGCCGACCGAACGACGCTTTTCGTCGAGATCGGGGTTGCGATCCTGGCCGTCTGGTTGGTCTTCTTCGTGGTCTCCTGTGTCGCGTCGGGCGCCTTCATCGGCGCCGTGGCGCGGGTCGACGCCGGTCAGCCGACCAGCTTCGGCACGGCCTGGCAGATGGGAGCCGGCGCGTTTCGCCGGGTGCTCGGGCTGAAGCTGCTGATCGCCCTTGCCATCCTGCTGCCGCTGCTTCTCCTGCTCCTCGTCTTGCTGGTGGGCGCCAGCAGCGGAACCCGCGGCCTGCTGGTCGGGCTGGTCCTCGACCTGCCCCTGCTGGTCGCCGCGCTGGTTTGGGACGTCTTCGTCGGCTGGTTCAGCCTGCTCGCGCTGCGAGCTTGCGTCCTGGAGGAGCGCGGCGCGCGGGCCGCGATCGCGGCCGCCTGGGACCTGCTCAGGCGGAGGTTCCCGCGGATCGCGCTCACAACGGTCATCTTCATCGCGGCGAACGTCGGCGTCGGGATCGTGACCTCGATCATCTATTCGCTCGTCGAGGTCCCCTTCGTTGGTCCGCTCACCATCGAAATGGTGGAAGGCCGGTGGTCGGAGGCGACCGGGACGCTGCTGCTCTCGCTGGCCATCCTGGTCCCGGTGTCGCTTGCCGTCAACTCGGCAGTGGGCGCCTACTTCGGGGCCGCCTGGACGCTGGCGTACCGGCGCTTCGGCGTCGAGGAACAGCCGGAGGAGCCGCCGCTGGCCGCCTAGCCGGCCGCCTGGCGACCGGGACCTGCCGCTCCGATTCGACCTGCTCGAGCGCTTTCACAAGCTTGGTCAGCCGCTTGCTCGACTTGCTCGACTTTTCCTTAGGCCCGCCGAAGACGGTCTGCTGGAGACGGTCTGGGATCTCGCCCGTCTCGATGCTCTCCAGCGGCACGCGCCAGGGCCGGGCGTCCAGGATGGCCGGGCTGATCTCGATCCCGTGGCGCGCCATCACGGTCGAGAAATGAGCGTGGTTGCGCGTCATGCCATCGAGCACCGATTCGTACCCGTGCTGGGCCACCACGAGCCTGGCGCTGGTGCTCATGACCTCGTGGAAGAACATCTTCTCGTCGTTCGGCATGGGCTCGATGACGACGATGTCGACCTCCGGATGGCGCAGCCGGAGCAGCCGCACGTGGTCGGTCAGGGTGTCTTTCAGGATGCCCCGCGCAACCTGGTTGGCGACGCCCTTGATACCCAGGTCCGCGATGTTGCTCCCGAAGCGGTGGAGGAAGGTCGAGTCCTTGACACCGCGAACGTCGAGCGGGGCCAGCGCGTTGACGACGACCACCAGGTCGGCGCCCTTGTCGATCGCGACGTCGACCGCCGCGGCCCCCTTGACGCCGCCGTCGACGTAGTCGATACCGCCGATCCGGACCGGCTTGAAGACGATCGGGATCGCGCTGCTCGCCGCGACCGCATCGGGGATGCTGACGACTGGCCGGGTGTCGGCGCTGAAGACCATCCGCTCCCAGGTGTCGAGGCGGCAGGCGACGACGTAGAGCTCCTTGTCGATCTCGGCGAAGTCGACCGGCATCTCGGCCAGCTCGAGGATCTCGCGCATGAACGCTCCGACCTGACTGGAATCGAGCAGGCCGCTGGGGAGCGCGAGGCTCAGGAAGCCGAGGATGTCGCTGATCAGGAACGACCCGCGGTGCTTGATGAGGTCCTGGGCCATCGCGGGCACGTGGCGGGGAAGCTGGCGCAGCCGCTGGCCGAGCTCGCCGATGTTGGGCGCGAAGACGTGGCGGACCAGGCTCCACTGCAGGGCCAGGCTCGGGTTGCGGGCCATGTCGACCAGCGCCTTGGCGGGTATCCCGATGCTCAGCAGGGTCGCCACGAAGGCGCCCGCGCTGGTACCCACGAAGATGTCGAAGTCGAGGGTGCTCCGGTTGAGGAGGAGATCGTCGAGCGCCCGCAGCACGCCGAGCTGGTAGATGCCGCCGGTGATGCCGCCGCCCGCGAGCACGAGGGCGGACTTGCCGCGCCCGCTTTTTGACAGCTCACCCCGAACCCGTGGCACCTGGTGGCTATCGTAGGCGGTCGAAGCCGGATGCCCTTTTTTTACGCCACCCACCGAGATGGAGACCGGGTCGCGCTCCTCGGCCCTGACGCCCGTCACCTGGCGGGCCCGCTGCGGGCTCGTCCGGGCGAGCTGATCTCCGTCGTCGACCCAAGCGGCGCGCTCTTGACGGTGCGGCTCGACGCGGTTTCCTCGCGGGAGGTCAGCGGATCGGTCGTCGCGAGCCGGCCCCACCATCCGGAGC
>JALZAP010000226.1 GCA_030948245.1 Candidatus Dormiibacterota bacterium
CTGCTCGACCCGGCGAGCGAAGTCCTCGCCGGCGTCGGCCGGGTCCGCTTCGGCGGCGACCGGTGCCGACTCGACTGTCCCGGCTGGGACAGGTGCCGCCGGCGTTGAGGATGGGGGCGAGACGGCTGCGGCTGCGCCGGTGCCGGCCGAGACGGGCGCGGCTCCGGCGGTGCCCGGCGGAACAAATGCGCCTGCGCCAGTCGTTACCGCCATGCCGTCGGCGGCCGTGATCGGGTGAGGGACGGCCGCGGGTGAGCCTGAACCGAGACCGCGAGTGATTCCGGCAGCCGAGGAGCCCTGCCCCGTTGAATCCGCCGGCAGCGCGCGATGGCCGATGTACATGTCGATCCGGGCCTGGCGAAGGAGGGCTTCGGAGGTCCCGCCGTCGTTGGGAAAGAGCGCGACACCCATGCTGATCTTGACCTGGAAGCCGGCTTCGCCGAGGTGGAACTCCGGCTCGAGGCGAGCCAGCAGGCGCCTCCCAACGCCAGTAGCAAGCTCGGCTTCGCTGATGGTGGCGAGGACGACCGCGAGCTCGTTGCCTCCGGTGCGAGCGACCGAATCGGCTGGGCGAACGAACTGCTGAAGGCGATCGGCGAGGTAGGCGAGCAGCTTCTCCGCCGAGCCGGGGCCCTGCTCCTCGTCGATCTCCTCGAAGCGATCGATCTCGAGGACCAGGACCGCCAGCTTTCCCCGGACCCGCCGCGAGGCGGCGATCGAACGGTTGAGACGGAAGGCCAGGAGGTCCCCGTTGGCCAGCCCGGTAGCCCGGTCGTGAAGCCGCTCCCGCTCCAGTGCGCCCTCCCGCGTCTTGAGCGCGGAGATGTCTTCGACGGTCAGGATCAGCGAGTCCGGGGCGTCGTCGGCACGGCGCGCCAGCGAGATCGTCGCGCGACCCCAGACGACGCCGTCGCCGGCCCTGAGGCGAACCTCGGCCAGCACCATCCCGGCCTTGAGGGTGGAGATACGGCCGGCACGGAGCGCGGCGCGGTCGTCTGGATGGAGCAGGTCGAGGAAGCGATGCCCCGCGAGCTCGCCGGCCGGACGGCCGAGGAGCTTGCCGAAGGACTTGTTGACGTCGATTATGCGGCCCCGCTGGGTGAGCCTCGCCATGGCCACACCGGCGGCGTCATAGACCGAGCGGAACTCCGCCTCGGCCCCCGATCGGCGACCCGAGCGGCCGGTTCGGGCGATCGCCGGATTGTCCCGCCCCGCCTCTTGGCCGGGCCTGCCGTCGCGAGCCGCAGCGCCCCTGCTCATGCCGAACCGGTTCCCGGCCGCTCACCGCGCTGGTCGAGCACGCCGCAAATCGGTGCGAGCCCCTCTCGACACATGCCTGGTCCAACGTGTTTCGATCTCAATACCTGCATGCGCCGGGCCCTGTCGATCCGGGAGTCAGTCCGCGGCCGGCAGCACTCGCACGGGAACCTGCCGCGCGGCGGAGTCGACCGCCGCGGCCACCAGGGCAAGACTCCCCAAGTTGTCTCGCCCGGAGGACTGCGGCTCCCGCCGTTCGCGCACCGCCAGCGCGAACTCGGTGAGCGCCGCCGCTCGATCGATGAGACCCATCCGGGGCAGCGATCGGCTCTTCGGCTTGCCGCCCCGCGGCCGGACGACGACGATGTCGGCCAGGCTGCTCTCGTCGCCGCGGGCGGTCCAGAGCACCTCGCCGCGCTCGAAGTCCATCCGCCACTCGCCGCCCCAGGGGGTGATCGGCCCGGCGCTGATCCAGCTTCCCCGGTAGCTGACCACCGGGCCACCCTCATAGACGATTGCGGCGACTGCCGCCGGAGGCCCGGCGAACCCGCTCCAGGGAGGGTTCCAGGTCTCGCAGCTGACGCGTTCGGGCTCGCGGGCGAGGATCATCCGGAGCAGGTCGAAGTGGTGGATCGACATGTCCACCAGCAGCGGCTGCTGGTAGCCGAAGTGCGGGATGGGCCCGCTCGCCGCGAAGGAGGAGAGGCGGCGGAAGTCGATGCAGATCTCATGCACCCGGCCCAGCTCCTCCTTCCGCACTAGGTCTGTGACGGCGAGGACGGCGGGAAAGAAGCGGTAGTTCTGGCTGACCATCAGCGTCCGGCCGCGTCGGGCGGCAAGCTCGACCAGCTCCCGCGCTTGCGCCACGCTGGGCGCGAAGGGCTTCTCGACGAGGACATGCTTGCCGGCCTCAAGGGCCGCCCTTGCGACCGAGACATGGTCCCGGAGGAGGGTGGTGACGAGCACCGCCTCCGGCCCGACCGCGGAGAGGCCCTCCTCCAGCCCTGTGAACAGGCGCCTGGCCGGCAGGCCGGCCATCGTCCGGGCGAGCTTTCGGGCGGTCGGGTCGGGATCGACACCGCCCACCAGCTCCACCTCCGAGACTTGGGGCAGGACCCGGCTTGCCCAGTCGCGGCCCCAACCGCCCAGGCCGACCTGGAGAATGCGGAGGGCGGGAGCGGTGCCCGTGCGCGGCCTCAGCGGAAGGTGGCTCGCGCTTGCTCGATGGCGGCGTCAATCGCCGCCAATGGATTCTCCAGAACGTCGCCGTGACCCACCGCGAGACGGGCCGGCTGCAGCTTGCGGAGCGCCTCTCCCGTGCTCAGCGCGGTCGGCTTGTGCCAGGTGGCCAGGGCGGGGAAGGGGAAGAGTGGCCGGATGACGCCCGACACCGCGATGCCGCCGCGCGTCTGGAACGCGTCGCCCGCGATCAGGCTCCGGTCGCGCACGTCGAGGAAGGCGACGTGGCCCGGCGTGTGCCCGGCCGCAGCGATCACCTCCAGCGACCCTACCCGGTCACCCGGCTTGAGGAGCTGGTCGGGCTTCCAGGGGACCTTCACGAAAAAGCCCTTGGCGGCGAGGGGTGGCTCGCCGGGAGCCGGCGCGGTGTCGCCGGCCAGCAGCCGGGCATCCCGTTCACCGATCGAGACAGCGACACCCGGGAAGCGCTCGCGGACTCCGGTGACACCGCCCACGTGGTCGCCGTGGGCGTGGGTGAGAGCGACCCGCCGGACTTCGAGGCCGAGCTCGCTCGCCACCTGCGCGACTTCGTCGGCGGGCGACGACATGGTGCTGTCGACGAGGGTGAGACCGTCGTCCTCTCGGACCAGGAAGCAGTTCATCGGGAAGATGGCCGGGTAGCGGGTCAGCTGAACCAGGTACTCGCCGTGCTTGGTGATCCTCACCGGACTACCCTACCGAGCCGGCCGGTGGCCGGGTGGCCGCTAAGAGGGGACGACGGCCAGGCGCGCGCGCCGGCGGCGGGCCGGCTGCTCGACGTCCGTCCCGCCGGTGGCCGGGAGACGGATCCGAAAAGTGGTGCCGGCCGGCGTCGAGACGACCAGGGAGAGCTCTCCGCCCATGAGCTCGACCAGGCGCCGGCTGAGAGGAAGGCCGAGGCCAGTGCTGTCCCGGCGCGACTGGTCGCCCTGCATATAGGTCTCGAAGACTGCGTCCTGGTCCTTGTCCGGGATGCCCCGACCCGTGTCGGCGACGTAGACCTCGACCCACTCCCGCGCGCGATGGGCGCTGACCCGGATCGAGCCGTGCTCAGGGGTGAACTTGATCGCGTTGCTGAGCAGGTTCACAACCACCTGGGTCAGCCGCAGGCGATCGGCCGTGACCCAGAGACCGATCTCGTCAACTACGAGCGACAGCGACTTGGCGTCGGAGAGGGGCTTGAGGATCTCCTCCGCCTCCGCGATCACCTCCGCGAGGTCGACGTCGGCCACCTCGAGGTCCATCTTGCCGGCCTCGATCTTCGATAGGTCGAGCACGTCGTTGGTGAGCGCCAGGAGGTGCCGGCCTGCCCGCGCGATGTTCTGGACGTACTTGTCCTGGCGTGGCGTCAGATCGCCGAAGCCGGGCGTGCGGAGCAGCTGGGTGAAGCCGAGCATCGCGTTCAGCGGAGTCCGCATCTCGTGGCTCATGGAAGCGAGAAAGGTTGACTTGAGCTCACTTATGCG
>JALZAP010000227.1 GCA_030948245.1 Candidatus Dormiibacterota bacterium
CATGGACGGGCGAGTCGGTTATCGAGCTGATCTTCAGGACGTCGCCGGCCGGGACCAGAACCAACTGCTCATCCTGGTAGCGCGTCTCCTGGTTGCCCCTGCTGAAGATGAGGCGAACCGTGCAGCGGACGTCGCCAGCACTCGCCTGGCTGGAGATGACGAAATACCGTGCCAGGTGAAGGTCGGTGGCGAGCGGTGAGGGGCTGGTCGGCGTGGCCCCCGGCGCCAGGAACTGGCTTGCCGTGGCGAGGTCGTTCCTGATCCGGGCCAACTCGTACTGGTCGATGATCCTGCCGGCCGCGCCAAGGTCGATCGCGCCTCCGCTCACGGCGAGGTCGTCGAGCCAGAGCGAGGTGCCGCGCCCGTAGGCGAATTTTCCGCCACCCGGGGACCAGACCGGGTCGTGGAAGGACGACTGGGAGAGCTGATGGAGGCCGCTGCCGTCAGCCTTGACGATCGATGCCCCATCGGAGCCGGCAAGGAGGAGCAGCTTGCCGTCGGGGCTCCAGCTCAGGCTGACGGGGACGGTCGACGGGCCGATCGCGGTCCCCGGGCTGCCATCGGGCGAACCGATGTAGGTCGTCCCGCCGCGCCAGTAGGCAACCCTGCTCGAGTCGGGGCTCCAGGCGAAGCCCTGCCCGCCCGTAGGCCAGGCCGTGACTTTCTGGGTGGCGATCTCGAGCACGAAGCTGGTGACGACCACCGGGCCTGTCCCCGTCTCCTGGCTGGTCCTGGCGCAGATCACCTTCGTGCCATCGGGTGAGAACTTGCAGTCGGCGGGGTTCGGCAGCCGGGCAGCGGGAGCCACGCCCGCCGGGCCGACGTCGGTTCCGGAGACGACCATCAGCTTCCCGTTTTGCCAGCCGATGGCGCTCACGTCCCTTGAATCGAGGGTCTGGCCACCGCTGCCGTCGAGGGACGCTCCGACGACCTTGTGGGCGGAGCCGGTGGTGACGTAGACGAGAGAAGTGCCGGACGGTGCGAGCGATGCCAGCTTGACGCCGGTCACGATCGTCTTGACCCCGGTGCCGTCGGCGTTGATCGACTTCAGGTCCTCGCCGTCGATGAAGATGATGACCTTGCCGTCCGGCGTCCAGCCGACGGTCTTGCCCCCGGTCCCGGGAAGCGAGTGCTCGGCGGTGATCTGCGGCGGCGCGGGTGGGCTCGGGCTTGGGCTCGGCGTGGCGCTCGGCGCAGGCAGCGGCGCCGTGTTGACGGCGACCATCTGGGCCTGGCCGATCTTCACGCCGGGAGCGGTCTTGGCTTCGGGCGCGACCGTAACCCGGTATTGGGTGTTGGGCGCCAGCTCGCCGGAGGTGGGGGCGATGGCCAGGCTGTTGCCGCGCCAGGTGTAGGTGACCTGGGTCGCCGGCTCGATCTGGATCGCCTTCTCGACCGACTGGTGGTCCATCGGCTGGTTGAAGCTGACCGTGATCGGCTGGTTCACCGCCACCTGGCCGCCGACCGTTGTCACCTGGACCGGCCCGGCTCCGAACCAGTTTCCACCGTTGGCGATGAAGACGGCCACGAGCAGGATCGCGGCAGCCGCGGCGAGGCCCATGGCCATGCCCGGGCCGCTGAAGAGGCGGGAGAAGATTGACGGGCGCCGGCGTGCCTCATAGCGCTCGTAGGCAGCCTCCATCAAGCGGCGGCGGAGGGCGGGCCGGAAGTTGGGATCGAGCGGCGCCTTCAGCCGCGCCGAGCGAAGGAGGTTGGCATAGTGCTCGAGCGCCGGCTCGCGGTCGAAGAGGTCCTCGAGGTCGGAGTCTTGGCGGCGGCTCACAGTTCCGCCTCCTTCATGACCGAGCGCAGCCTCGTCACGCCACGATGGATCAGGAGCTTCACGGCTCCTTCGCTCTTACCCATCACGGCGGCGATGTCTGCGATCTTCATGTCCTCCTGGAATTTCAATGCAAGGGCGGTTCGCTGGGGAGTCGGGAGCGCTTCCACGGCTCGCCAGATGTCACGGATCTCGGCCCGCTGGAGAGCGGTGTCCTCCAGCCCAGGCCCCGTCGCGGCGAGGTCGTACATCTCATCGAGGTCGACGGTCGGCCGGGTCGCCCGATAGCGGTCGTTGATCGTGTTGACCGAGATCTGGTAGAGCCAGGCCGTGAAAGGACGTCCCGTGTCCTGGTAACGCGGGATGCTCCGCAGTGCCTTCATGAAGACCTCGGATGTGGCGTCCTCTGCTGCTGTCTGGTCCCTCAACCTCGAAAACACGAACCTGTAGATCTGGCTGAAGTAGCGGTCGTAGAGCGTTCCGAAAGCCTCCGGGTCTGTCTTTGCTCGCTCTACGAGAAGCCGCTCGGCCTCCCGCGAGTCGGGAACGCTCAACCGCTCATTTGCCGGATATCGAGGCGTGCAACGGCCGGTGGGACCGGGGAGTTACGAACGGCGCACATGGCGGCCCATTATCGGCGCGAGGTATCCGGCAGGTCGCCCAGCCCGGCGGCCCCGGAATACCCGGTCTATATAATTGCGTCGCCCGACAAGCCGGCCGGAACAGAGGTACTCATTCCAACTCCTTGATCGAGCGTTACTCCCCCGCAGCGATGCGGGAGGTATGGTCCGACAACCGGCGGTTCGAACATTGGCTCCGGATCGAGATCCTTGCCGCTGAGGCCTGGGCCGAGGCGGGCCGGGTTCCGCAGGAAGCTCTGCCCGCCATCCGCCGCGCGACCTTCGACGTCGAGAAGATCGCCGAGGTGGAGGAGCGAGTCGGCCACGACGTCATCGCCTTCCTGACCGTGGTCGGTGAGTCGATCGGAGCGGATTCCCGCTTCCTCCACCTGGGGATGACGAGCTCGGACGTGCTCGACACCGCCCTGGCTCTCCAGCTTCGCGAGTCGGCTGGGTTGATACTCGCCGAGTTCGAGAAGGTCCGCGACGTGGCCGTCGAGCTGGCCATCCGGCACCGCCGGACCCTGATGCCCGGACGAACTCACGGCATCCACGCCGAGCCGATCACCTTCGGCTTCAAGGTCGCCGGCTGGGTGGCCGAGCTGGATCGGGCCCTGGAGCGGCTGGCCCGGACCAAGGAGGAGATCTCGGTCGGCAAGCTGAGCGGCGCCGTCGGCTCCCACGCCAGCATCCCGCCCGGGGTCGAGGAGCGCGTCCTCGGCGAGCTCGGCCTGGCCGTCGACAAGGCGGGAACCCAGGTCGTCAGCCGTGACCGCCACGCCGATTACCTGGCGACGCTGGCGATCGCGGCGGGGACGCTTGAGCGGATCGCGCTCGAGATCCGCCACCTGCAGCGGACCGAGGTGGGCGAGGCCTTCGAGCCCTTCGGCCGCGAGCAGAAGGGTTCCAGTGCGATGCCCCACAAGCGCAACCCGGTGCTGACCGAGAGGATCTGCGGCCTGGCCCGGGTCGTCCGCGGTTATGCCGCCACCGGTCTCGAGAACATCGCCCTCTGGCACGAGCGGGATATCAGCCACTCCTCGGCGGAGCGCGTGGTGCTGCCCGACGCGTGTGCCCTGGTCGACTACATGGCGACCCAGATGCACCGGGTGTTGGCCGGTCTCGAGGTCCGGCCGGAGCGGATGCTCCACAACCTGGAGGCCGGCGGCGGGGTGGTCTACTCGCAGCGGGTCCTCCTCGCCCTGGTCGACGCCGGGATGAGCCGGGAGGACGCCTACCTGGTGGTCCAGTCGGCGGCGATGCGGGCGATGGACGGCGAGGGCGGCTTTCGCGCCAACCTCGAGGCGGACAAAGCTGTCCGCGAAAAGTTGGCGGACATCGCTAGCCTTTTCGACCCAGAGCACTATCTCCGGAACATCGATGTCGCCTTCGACCGCCTGAACCTGGGAGTGCCCAAATGACGCCGGGGCCCGCGCTGATGACCACCGACATCGATCTCCCGGTCTTCAACCGGGGCAAGGTGCGTGACACCTACGAGCTCCACGACGACCAGCTGCTGATGGTGGCCACCGACCGGA
>JALZAP010000228.1 GCA_030948245.1 Candidatus Dormiibacterota bacterium
AAGGAGCCGCGCGGTGCCCTGCACCGACTCCACGCCGCCGGACTTGAAGAGGGTCCCGACCCCGTTCACCAGCGTGCTGACAACCTTGGCCTTGCGCTCCATCGCGGCCGGGAGGTTGAAGGTCAGGCCCTTGACGTCGACACCGAACTCGGCGCCTCGCCTGGCGAGAGAGAACACCTCGGCCGATGTGAGCAGTGCCTTGGTCGGGATGCAGCCCCAGTTGAGGCAGGTGCCGCCCAGCCGGTCCTTCTCGACCACCACCACCCTGGCGCCGAGCTGGGCGCCACGAAGCGCGGCGACGTACCCGCCGGGGCCGCCTCCGATGATCGCGATGTCGTAGCTCGAGGCCACAGTTACTCCGTTGTTGGGGAAGGGCTAGGGATGTGGCCTCAATTATCGGCGGCTCTTGCGCGTGGGGGCCTTGGCGGGTGCCTTTCCGTCGGCAGCGTAGCGATTGGTGAGAGGCATCCGCCGGTCGCGACCGAACGCGCGCGGCGTGATCTTCACCCCCGGTGGGGCCTGGCGGCGCTTGTACTCGCTCCGGTCGACCAGCTGGATGACGCGCGTGACGGTGGCCGGGTCGTGGCCGGCGGCGACCAGCTCTTCGTAGCTGCGGTCGTCCTCGACGTAACCGCGGAGGATCGGATCGAGCGCCTCGTAGGGAGGCAGGCTGTCGCTGTCCTTCTGGTTCTCGCGCAGCTCAGCCGACGGCGCCTTGCTCAGGATCCTTTCCGGTATCGCTTTGCCGTTGAGCGAGTTGCGGTACCGGCAGAGCTCGTAGACGAGCGTCTTCGGGATGTCCTTGAGCACGGCGAAGCCGCCCGCCATGTCGCCGTAGAGCGTGCAGTATCCGGTGGCCAGCTCCGACTTGTTGCCGGTCGAGAGGAGCAGGTAGCCGAACTTGTTGGAGAGCCCCATCAAGATGAGGCCCCGGATCCGGGGCTGGACGTTCTCCTCGGCGACCCCCGGCTCGGTGTCGCGGAAGATCTCCTTGAACATCCCCTCGAAAGCCTTGTGAGCCGGGTCGATGGGGATCTCTAGGAGCTGGATGCCAAGCGCTTCGGCGCACGCTGCGGCGTCCTCCAGGTTCTCGGCCGACGTGTAGCGCGAGGGCATCAGGACGGCGATCACGTTCTGGGGGCCGAGCGCGTCGGCGGCGATGGCCGCCGTGAGGGCCGAGTCGATGCCCCCCGAAAGCCCCAGCACGACTTTCGCGAAGCCGTTCTTGTGGACGTAGTCGCGGGTGCCGATGACGACCGCCGCGTAAACCTCGGCCGGGCCGTCGAGAGGCTCCGCGATGGGTGCCCGCAGCCACTTCCGCGGCGCGTGCTCCTGGCTGCCGACGGCGACCTCGCTGACGGCCATCTCGATGAGCACGGGTTCCTGTGCCTCGCGGCGGAGCCGGGTGTCGTGGAGCCGCTCGCCGAAGACCGAACCCGCGTCAAGGTCACCCACCAGCAGCGCCTCCTCGAATGAGGGCGCATGCGCGATCACCTGGCCCTCGGGGCCGTAGATGAGGCTGTTGCCGTCGAAGACGAGCTCGTCCTGTCCGCCGCTGGTGTTGACCCAGGCCATGAAGGCGCGGGCGTCCATGGCGCGGGTCCGGATCATCGTCTCGCGCGCCTCACGCTTGCCGGCGTGGTAGGGCGAGCCGTTGATGTTCACCAGCAGTTCGGCGCCGTACAGCGCCTGGACCGAGAGCGGCCCGCTGGGATACCAGGCGTCCTCGCAGATGCTGACCCCGATCCGGACGCCCTGGTAGACGAAGATCGGGCTGCGCGCGCCGCGCCGGAAGTAGCGCTCTTCGTCGAATACGCCGTAGTTGGGCAGGTAGTACTTGTGGTAGACGCCCTTGACCTGGCCGTCGAAGGCGAACGCGGCGGCGTTGTAGATGTCGTTCTCCATGTCGACGAAGCCGACGACCAGCGCGATCCCGCGCGCCGCCGCCGCCACCTTCTCCAGCTGGCGGAGGTTGTCGCGGATGAAGCTGGGCTTGAGGAGCAGGTCTTCCGGCGGGTAGCCGGTCAGGAACAGCTCCGGGAAGGCGACCACGTCCGCGCCTGCCTCACGCGCGCGCTCGGTCCACTCGACGACCTTGCGCCCGTTGCCTTCGAGGTCGCCGACGGTGGGGTTCAGCTGAGCGAGAGCGACCCGGAGTACCCGTGGATTGGTCTCCACGGTTGCATTCTCCCCCGAATCAGCTTTGCTCTAGCAGCCGGTCAAGTGGAGGTCCTGCTCTTTGAGCTCCTTGCTGAGCACCTGCCACCGGCCCGAAGATGCCGCAGAACAGCCCCAGCACGCCGGAGACCACCGCCTAAGCCGCAGCGCGCTTGCGCACGGCGGCGGCAAGGTAACAAGCGGTGTCCCACTAAGCTTTCGACTCGTGGCGGAGACCTACTTCGACAAGCTGCGCGCATCGGCCCGCGCCCGCGATTCAGTCCTCTGCGTCGGCCTGGACCCGGAGCCCGAGCGGATCCCCGGCGGCGCTGCGGGCGCTGCGCGTTTCTGTCTCGAGGTCATCGGCCGCACGGCCGAATATGCGGCGGCCTACAAGCCCAACTCGGCTTTCTGGGAGCAGTACGGGCCCGACGGCTGGAAGGCGCTCCTCGAGGTGCGCAAGAGCGCTCCGCCGGACATCCCCTTCCTCTTCGACGGCAAGCGCGCCGACGTCGGCCACACCAGCGCGGCCTACGCGCGCGCCGCGTTCGAGGCGCTCGGGATGGATGCGATGACGGTCCACGCCTACCACGGTGCGGACTCGCTGGCCGAATTCGCCGCCCACGTCGACCGGGGCGTCTATGTCGTCTGCAGGACCTCCAATCCGGGTGCCGCCGATCTCCAGCACCTGGAGGCGGGCGGCCGCCCCTTCTACCTCCACGTCGCCGCCCTTGCCCAACGGGTCAACGCCGCCGGCAACGTCGGCCTGGTAGCCGGGACGACCGCCCCCGAACAGGTCGCCGAGCTGCGGGCAGCCAGCCCGCTGCCCTTTCTACTGCCGGGGATCGGCGCCCAGGGCGGCGACCTCGAGAAATCGCTGCGAGCGGCCTGGAACGGCGATCCCGCTGCCTGCCTCGTCAACGCCAGCCGTTCCGTCTTCTACGCCGCCGACCCCGGCGCCGAGGCACGGGCGCTGCGGGACCGGATGCGCCTGGTGCTCGCCACCGCATGAGCGAGAACCGCCACACGGCGCTGCTGATCCTGGAGGGCCACATCATCGACTCGCTGATGCTCCCTTCGATCATGGACATGGTCATGGACGAGGGCGGCAACTTCACCGTCGAGGAGCTGCGCGTCGGCCAACATAAGACCGACACCTCCTTCTGCCGGATCCAGGTTGCCGCCTCGACCCCCGAGAAGCTGGACCGGATCGTCCGGAAGGCCAAGGAGCTGGGCGCCGCCGCGGCGGACGACCATCCCGTGAATCTGCAGGAGATCCCCGCCGACGGCGTCTACCCGCCGGACTTCTACTCGACCAACAACCTGACGACGCTGGTCCTGCTGCCGAGCAAGAAGTGGGTGACCGTGGAGCGGCAGGAGATGGATACGGCCATCGCCGTCGACGAGGCGACGGGCCGCGCCTGGTGCCTGCCCTTCTCCCAGGCCAGGAAGGGGATGAAGGTAGTTGTCGGTCACGGCGGGATCCGGATCCTTCCCCTCGAGCGGTCCCGCCAGGTCGAGATCTTCGGCTTCATGCAGAGCGAGGTCTCGATCGAGAAGCCGAAGAAGCTGCTGATCCAGCAGATCGCGGCCGAGATGAAGCAGATCAAGGCGGAGAAGGGGCGCATCCTGGTCGTCGGCGGTCCGGCTGTCATCCACACCGGCTCGGCGCGCTATCTTTCCCGCCTGATCGAGCTCGGCTACGTGCAGGTGCTCTTCGCCGGCAATGCGCTCGCCACCCACGATGTCGAGGCGGCTCTGCTCGGGAC
>JALZAP010000229.1 GCA_030948245.1 Candidatus Dormiibacterota bacterium
CAACGACCCCACCGTCAAGGCCGGCTCCTGGGGCGCGCGGACGGTCGAGAAGATCATCCGGGTCCAGGAGAGCGCTGCCCGGCTCCGCGTCCCCCTCTTCTACCTGGTCGACAGCGCCGGCGCTCGGATCACCGACCAGATCGACATGTTCCCGGGCCGCCGCCACGCCGGCCGGATCTTCTACAACGAGGTGCGCCTCTCCGGCCAGCTGCCGCAGATCTGCCTGCTCTTCGGTCCTTCCGCCGCGGGCGGTGCCTACATTCCCGCCTTCTGCGACGTTGTGATAATGGTTGAGGGCAACGCGTCGATGTACCTCGGCTCGCCGCGGATGGTCGAGGTCGTGGTCGGCGAGAAGGTCTCCCTGGAGGAGCTCGGGGGCGCCCGCATGCACTGCACCGTCAGCGGCTGCGGCGACTTCCTGGTCCCCGATGACGCGGCCGCAATCGAGACCGCGCGCGCCTACCTCTCCTACCTTCCCGGTTCCTGGTCCGAGAAGCCTTCCGGCGCCGCTCTCAAAGACGCACCCGCGGGAAAATCGATCGCGGACCTCATCCCGGAGGAACCCCAGCGCGGCTACGACATGCGAAAGGTGATCGAGGCACTGGTCGATGAGGGCTCCTGGTTCGAGATCAAGAAGCTCTTCGCCAAAGAGCTCCTGACCGGCTTCGCGCGCCTCGGCGGCGAGGTGGTCGGCATCGTCGCCAACCAGCCGATGCAGAAGGGCGGCGTCCTTTTCGTCGACAGCGCCGACAAGGCCGCCCGCTTCATCTGGATCTGCGACGCCTTCAACATCCCCCTCCTCTTCCTGGCCGACGTCCCCGGCTTCATGATCGGAACCGACGTCGAGCGCCAGGGCATCATCCGGCACGGCGCGAAGATGATCAGCGCCGTCGCCGAGGCATCGGTCCCCAAGATCTCGGTTATCGTCCGGAAGGCCTACGGCGCGGGCCTCTACGCGATGGCGGGCCCGGCCTACGACCCCGACTGCACGATCGCCCTACCTTCCGCCCAGATCGCCGTGATGGGCCCCGCTCCAGCAGTCAACGCGGTCTTCTACAACAAGCTGGCTGAGCTCCCCGAGGATCAACGACCCGCACGTCGTCGCGAGCTCGAAGCCGAGTACCTGGAGGACGTGGACCTCTACAAGCTGGCCGCGAACCTGGTGGTGGACGCGGTGGTCGAGCCCGAGGACCTCCGGGAGGAGCTGATCCGCCGGTTCGCGATGTACGCGTCGCGGACGGAGCCGCGGGTGGACCGAAAGCACGGGATCCCACCGGTCTGAGCTCGTCCTCGAACGCAGGTTGCGACTCCCCGCGCTCGGAACGCCGCCTCCCCTCAACCCCAGGCCCGGCGTCCCAGCCCTAAACGAGCGACCCCCGCACCTCGGCGGCGATCGCATCCCCCACCTCAGAGGTAGAGGCCCTCCCGCCCAGCTCCGCGGTGAGGACGCGCGCCGCCGTCACCCGGGCGATCGCTGCCTCGACCCGCGTCGCGGCCTCCTCCTCACCCAGGTGGCGGAGCATCAGCGCCCCGCTCCAGATCGCGCCGTTCAGGTTGGCCGACGCCGCCAGGCCCATGCTGCCCTGGATGGCAGCGCCGAGGTCGGTCAGGATGTCGGCGAAGAGGTTGGAGCCGATCACCACGTCGATCGTGTCGGGCCGCATCACCATCCGCGCCGCCATCGCGTCGACGAGCACCCTTTCGATAGTCACTTCGGGGAATTCGCGCCGGCCCACCTCGGCGATCACCTCGTCCCAGAGGACGTAGGTATAGCGGCTGGCGTTGGACTTGGTCACGTTGATGAGGCGCTTCTTCCGCTCCATCGCCCGCGCGAACGCGTAGCGGGCGCAGCGCTCGATCGCGTGGCGGGTGAAGACGGGAACCTCGACCGCGAGCTCCGCGGCATGGCCGAGATGGACCCGTCCACCCGTGCCCGAATACTCGCCCTCGGTGTTCTCGCGGATGAAGAGCATGTCGACGTCGGCTGGGCCTCGCCCGGCCAGTGGACTGGCGATCCCGGGGAGGCAGCGCACGGGGCGCAGGTTGACGTACTGCTCGAACGCCTTCCGGATGGGCAGCAGCAGGCCCCAGAGGCTAACGTGGTCGGGGACCGTCGGCCAGCCGCAGGCGCCGAGGTAGATCGCGTCATAACCCTGCAGTGTCGCCAGGGCGTCCTCCGGCATCATCCGGCCGGTGCTCAGGTAGCGCTCGCTCCCCCAGTCGAAGTTCACGAACTCCAGGCCGGCAACCGCTGCCTGCAACACCTTCACGCCCTCCGGCACGACCTCTTTGCCGACGCCGTCGCCGGCGATGACCGCGATCCGGTGCATGGGCTTCGAGATTAACGCGTCGCCTTAACCGGGTCGGTTGGCCGCGGCTCGCACTGGCCTTAGGGTCGGCGGCATGAAAGCCCTCTCCATCCGCCATCCCTGGATCGACCTCATCCTCGCCGGCGGCAAGACGATCGAGATCCGCACCTGGTCGACGCGCTATCGCGGTCCCCTTCTCCTCCATGCCTCGGGCGCCTACGGCATCTCCGAGCGCGAGGCGTCGTCCCGCCTCGGCCTGCCGCGGCCCTCACCGGAAACACTGAGCGCGATCGTCGGGATCGCCGAGCTCGTCGACTGCCGCCCGGTCCGCGAGGAGGACTGGAAGCGTGCGGGCCTGCTTCCACTCGAGGGCAAGCTCTGGGCCTGGGTCTTCGCCGAACCGCGCCCGGTCGGGCCCGTCTTCCATGCCGGCAACCGCACCCTGTTCGACATCGACGAGGAGGTGCTGCTGGAGCCGGCGACGTAGTGTTGCCTTTTAGTGGCGGAACGGTACGACGTCATCGTCGCCGGGGTCGGCGGGATGGGCAGCGCCGCGGCCTTCCACCTCGCGCGCCGCGGGCGCCGGGTGCTCGGCCTCGAGCGCTTCACGATCCCGAACGAGATGGGAAGCTCGCATGGCGCGAGCCGGATCATCCGGCTCGCCTACTTCGAGCATCCTTCCTACGTCCCACTCCTGCGGCGCTCCTACGAGCTCTGGCGCGAGCTCGAGCGGGAATCGGGCGAGCGACTGCTCCACATGACCCGGTGCCTCCATCTCGGGGCGCCCGGCACGACCGTCTTCGAGGGCTGCCTGCGCTCCTGCCACGAGCACAACCTCGAGCACGAGGTGCTCGACGCGACAGAGGTTATGCGGCGCTTTTCCGCGTACCGGCTGCCGCCGGAGACGATGGGGGTTCTGGAGGCGGAGGGTGGGTTCCTGATGCCGGAGCTGTGCATCGACGCCCACGCGACGGGCGCGCGCGCGGCGGGCGCGGAGATCCGCCTGGGCGAGGCGGTCACCGCCTGGGAGGCGATCTCCGGCCGAGTGCGCGTCCAGACGACGCGGGGCAGTTACGAGGCGGCGCGGCTGGTGCTCACGGCCGGCTCCTGGAATGGGAAGCTGGCGGAGGCGCTGGCACCAGTGCTGAAGCCCGAGCGGCAGGTCGTCGCCTGGCTCGAGGTGGCCCGCCCCGAGCTCTTCGAGCCGGCCGCCTTCCCCGTCTTCGTGGCCGAGATGCCGGAAGGCATGTACTACGGCTTCCCGCTCTTCGCGGGCGGCCCGCCGGGGTTCAAGCTCGGCCGCTTCCACCACCGCTACGAGCCCGCCGACCCCGACACTCTCGACCGGGCGGGAGCTGGGCCCGAGGACGAGGAGCTGCTGCGCTCCTTCGCGGCGAGCTACCTGCCGGCGGGGGCGGGGCGCGCCCTGGCGATGAAGGTCTGCATGTTCACCAACACGCCCGATGAGCACTTCCTCATCGATCTCCACCCCGGCCACCCCGAGGTAGTCGTCGGCGCCGGTTTCAGCGGCCATGGCTTCAAGTTCTGCAGCGTGGTGGGCGAGATCCTGGC
>JALZAP010000230.1 GCA_030948245.1 Candidatus Dormiibacterota bacterium
GGTACGTCCCGCCGCCACCCGGTCAGGCGCCCGGCGCCTACCAGCCGCCACCTCCCGGCTACGGACCGCCGGGGATGGCGGTCGGCGTGCCCACCGACCAGATGGCCATCTGGTCGCTGGTCATCGCGATCGTGGGCCTGGTCGGGTGCTGCTGCTTCGGAGTCGGCGGGATCATCGGCGGCCCGATCGCCTTCTTCATGGGCGGCTCCTCGTTGAAGCGGATCCGCGCCTCCAACGGTGCCCTCGGCGGCGACACGCTGGCCCTGATCGGCCGTTGGGGCGGACTCGCGGTGGCCATCCTCGGCCTCCTGATCCTCGCCGTCTACATAGTCCTCGGAATCGGTAGCGTGATCAGCAATTCGACGACCTCCAACCCCTAGCAGACCCGTCGAGCGGCGCCCTGCCCGGTGTGGGGCGCCACTCATCCGGGCATCTCGCCGGTTAGAATGCTTGCGCGCAGAGGCCCTCGTGGGTCGCGTTTCAGTGACCAAGCGCCCCCCCGAGGCGTTTAGACAGGGTGTCCAACTTCAAACCTAGAATGAGCCACGCATGGCCCGGCTGAAAGCCCGGCGTTCCCGCTATCGATTCACTCACAGGCTTGCCGGCACCGCGCCCGCGGCGATCCTCGTCGCGCTCCTGCTGCTGACGGTCGGAGGGACGACTTTCCTGGCTTCGCGAGTTCTCACCTTCCTGAACCACGTCACCGGCGGCGGTGTGTCGATCGCCTCGTTCACCCAGGCCGCGGGGATCACCGAGCCGCCGGCGGGAAGCATCGCCTCCCGGCTGAAGCACAAGGATTCGACCCCGATCAACATCCTGCTGCTCGGCTATGGCGGGCAGGAAAACGACGCACCCTACCTGACCGACAGCATCCTCGCCCTCAGGCTCGACCCGGCCAGCGGGCGGGTCGCAATGATCTCGATTCCGCGCGACCTTTACCTGAGCATTCCCGCCTGGCCCGCCGGTTCGGTCACCTACAAGGAGAAGGTCAACGCCGCCTTCGAGGTGGGTACCGACGAGAGCCACGCCGTCCAGAACGATCTCAAAAAGCCCGAGTATCGCGGCCGCGATGGTGGCGGCCACCTCGCCGAGGACACCGTCGGCAAGGTCACCGGGCTACATTTCGACCGTTACGCTGCGGTCGACTTCAAGGCCTTCCGCCAGGTCGTCGACGCCCTGGGCGGGGTCGACGTCTGTCTGACGACGCCCCTCGACGACAATTCCTACCCCGACTACCACAACGGCTATGTCAGGGGTGGCGTCCACTTCGCCGCCGGCTGCCAGCACGTGAACGGAGAGCAGGCGCTGCGGCTGGCTCGCAGCCGGGACGCGGTCCAGCCTGAACAGAGCAGCGACTTCGGCCGAGCCAAGCGTCAGCAGCAGATAATCGCCGGCGTCAAGAAACAGGCGCTCAGCGTGGACGGCTTGAGCAAGGCACTGCCCCTGATGTCGGCCCTCAACGACAACTTCAAGACCGACCTGACCGTTGACGACATCACGGCGATCTATAACTGGAGCAAGAAGATCACCGACCCCGCGATCCTGCATTACGCCCTCACCAACACCAACCTCCTTACGACCGGAGGCTGCGGAGCGCCCGGGGGCATGTACTCGCTCTGCCCCGACGACCCGAGCTTCCAGATGATCCATGAATGGGTCGCCGAATCCTTCCCGGCGCCGCTCGTCATCTCCGACCACGCCCCGGTCCAGGTCGCCTGGAGTGGCAACCCATCCTACGTCGCCGACGGCGTCACCGACCTCCTCAGGCCCTACGGCTTCCAGGTCGCCAACCCACTCCGGCCCCGGGGGACGAACCAGACCACGGTGATCTACGACTTCTCGGGAGGGGCGTACCCCGACACCTCGGAGTTCCTCGCCCAGTTTTTCAAAGCAACCGTCGTCACCCCGACGGCGGCCACCCCGGCACCGCCATCCATCACCGCGAACCAGGGCTTCGTCGTTTACTTGGGACACGACTACGGAGTCCGCTGGTTCAACCTTGCCCACGGCTGACGCCTCCCAGCTCGACCGCGTCCTGGCCGACTTCCGGGCCGGCAGTGTACGCGGCCTGGCCCGGGCGATCAGCCTCATCGAGCGCCGCGACCCGCAGACCCGTGACCTCTTCGAGGCTCTCGGCCCGCCGGCCAAGACGCCGCTTGTCATCGGGCTGACAGGCTCACCGGGAACCGGCAAGTCGACGCTGGCTGATGCGATCGTCGCCCACAGCCGCAAGGACGAGCAATCGGTCGCCGTGCTGGCGGTCGATCCCAACTCGCCGTACACCGGGGGAGCCGTCTTCGGCGACCGGATCCGGATGCAGCGTCATGCGCTTGATCAGGGCGTCTACATCCGGAGCATGGGAGCCCGCGGCCACCTCGGCGGCCTCTCCCTCGCCAGCCGGGAGGCGGCCCGTCTGCTCGCCGCATATGGGTTCGACCTCGTCATCCTGGAGACGGTGGGCGTCGGCCAGTCCGAGCTCGAGGTCGCCGGCATCGCCGACACGACCCTGGTCGTCCTCGCGCCCGGCCTCGGTGACGGCGTCCAGATGATCAAGGCGGGGATCATGGAGATCGCCGACATCTACGTCGTCAACAAGGCCGACCAGCCCGGCTACGAACGCACGGTCCAGGAGATCCGCTCGATGCTGAACATGGGGCCGAAGCTCGCCTGGAAGCCGCCCATCGTCCCCACCGTCGCCTCCCGCGGCGAGGGCATCCCCGAGCTCAGGAAAGCGGTCGACCGCCACCAGGCTTACCTCGCCTCGAGCGGGGAAGGGGAGCAGCGCCGGCGCCGCCGGCTGGAGGAGGAGGCGGCCGACCTGGTGGCCGAATGGTCGAGGGTGGCGGCGCGTAGGCTTCTCCGCAACAACCCGAAGCTGCGGCGGAAGCTCGACACCGAGCAGGCTCCGTACGGCGCGGCCGAGGCTATCCTCAAGGAGGAGGGCGCCCGGCTGGTGCCCGGAGGCGAGTTGAGCGAGACATGAAGGTCAGTTACAAGCCGGAATCCAGATCGGCCTGGGAAGAAGGCTTCGCGGCAGCCGAGAAGCGCGACGACGGCATCGAGACCTCGACCATCTCCGGCATCCCGGTCAAGCCGCTCTACACGTCAGATGACGCGGCGGGCCGGGTTGAGGAGTTCCCAGGTGAGTTCCCCTATACCCGCGGCGTTCACCCGACCGGCTATCGCGGCCGGCTCTGGACGATGCGCCAGTTCAGCGGCTTCTCGACCGCCGAGGAGACCAACCGCCGCTACCACTACCTGCTGCGCAATGGCCAGACCGGGCTCTCGGTGGCTTTCGACATGCCGACCCTGATGGGCCAGGACTCGGACGCGGTCACCTCGCGGGGCGAGGTCGGGCACTGCGGGGTTGCGATCGACTCGCTGGCCGACATGGAGACCCTCTTCGCCGAGATCCCCGTTGGTGAGATAACCACCTCGATGACGATCAACTCGCCGGCCGCAATCCTGCTCGCGATGTACCTGGCCGTGGCCGAGAAGCAGGGTGTTCCCTTCAGCGCCGTCGGCGGCACCCTCCAGAACGACATCCTCAAGGAATACATCGCCCAGAAGGAGTACATCTTTCCGCCCGAGCCCTCGATGCGGCTGGTCGTCGATTCGATCGAGTACTGCGCCGCCGAGGTGCCTCGGTGGAACACGGTCTCGATCTCCGGCTACCACATCCGGGAGGCCGGCTCGACCGCCGCCCAGGAGCTCGCCTTCACGCTCGCCGACGGCTTCGCCTACGTCGACGCCTGCCTGGAGCGGGGGATGAAGATCGACGACTTCGCTCCGCGGCTGAGCTTCTTCTTCAACTGCAAGATGGAGTTCTTCGAGGAGATCGCCAAGTTCCGGGCCGCGCGCAAGATGTGGGC
>JALZAP010000015.1 GCA_030948245.1 Candidatus Dormiibacterota bacterium
GTGAAGAATCGCATCAGGATGTGGGGCAGGCCGGCCGTGCCGAGGATCAACGCCATCCCTAGCGAGACGTTCTCGAGCAGCGCCTTGTCGACGCCCCAGACGGTCGTCTTGCCGTACGGATAGAGGATCCCCGGACTGGTGAAAGGAAGGTGCGTCTTGGCGTCCTTCACGGCGTAGACATGGTCGAAGAAGGAGCCGAGGTTGAACCCGAAGTGGATCAGGACCAGGAGCGTCAGGAGGATTGCACCGGCCATCAGCAGGACCGCTTTGACGATCTGAACCCAGGTGGTCGCGACCATGCCGCCGACGATCACGTAGAACATCATCAGCACGCCGACCAGGGTGATCGACGGGTCGAGGTGGATCCCGAAGATTGACCACTGGAAGAAGGGCTTGAGCGTGGTGTCGAGCGACGGTATGAGGATCTTGACGAGGCTTCCGGCGCCGACCATCTGCGCCATCATGTAGGCAGCGCTGACCGCCACCGTGGCGACTGCCGCGGCGGAGCGGACGGGAACCGCGCGCATCCGGTAGGCGAGCGTGTCGGCCATCGTGTACTTGCCGGTGTTGCGCATCGGCTCGGCGATCATGAAGAGCACCAGCAGGTACGCGACCAGCCAGCCAACCGAGTACATGAATCCGTCATAGCCGTTGAAGGCGATCAGCCCGGTGATGCCCAGGAAGGACGCCGCGGACATGTAGTCGCCGGCGATCGCCAGCCCGTTCTGCCAGCCGGTGATGCCGCGTCCCGCCGCCCAGAACTGGACCGTCGTACCGCTGCGCCGGGCTGCCCAGCCGGTGATCCCGAGTGTTATCGCGATCACGATGAGGAAGAGGATGAGGGTGATGCTCACGGCCGTCCCCCCTTGAGCTGGCGAGCGCGCTCAAGAACACGCGTCACCAGGCCGTCAAAGACGTTGTTTGCCTGCCGGATGTAGAAGAAGGCGAGCAACCAGGCCATCACGAATTCGGAAAGGGCGAAGAGGTAGGCGACGTTGACGTGGCCGAAGACGTCCTGGCGCATGAACTCGGTCGCCGTCCCGTTGAGGATCGGCAGCAGGAAGTAATAGACGAGGAAGAAGACCGTGGCCGGCGCGACGAAGCGCCAGCGTGTCCGAACCAGCGTCTTGAACTCTTCGGTGCGCTCGATGCCCTCCCACTCGTCGTCCCAGCCGGCTTCCGCCTCCGGCTCATCGATGGGTCTGCCGCGGGCCCCGCTCAGTTCCCCCATGATCTACCCCTCAACGAGTGTTATGTGGCGATGCCGCCACCAGCTCAAGTAGAAGCTAGCGAGGTCACAAGATGCAAGTGGCGATGGGCCGGGTGGGCAACCTGAGCCTTTAGCCAACACCCTCCTTGACCCTTAACCAATCCTCCTGCCATGGTTTGCGCAGACGGTAACGGGCGGGAGTTGAGCCGGCAGGCCAGGAGGGTGTGAATGTTCCGTTTCGCGGCACTTGTGGTGTCGGCCGCGTTGATCGGGTCGGCCCAGGTGGCGCCCGTCTTCGCCAGGTCCGACGATGGCCAGTCGGGGGCCAATCAGCTGAAGAAGATCAACCACATCGTCGTCATCTACCAGGAGAACCACAGCTTCGACAACCTGTTCGGTAACTGGGAAGGCGTCAAGGGCCGGGCCTCCGCGACCGCCGCGCGCACACTCCAGGTGTCCCAGGCCGGGGTCACCTTCACCTGCCTGAAGCAGAACGATGTGAACCTGACGTCCCCGCCGCTCGCCGCCAGCTGCACCGACGTAACGACGGCGACGCCCTTCACCTCCGCGTTCACCAACGCGCCGTTCTCGATTGATGCCCTGATCCCACCCAGCGCGACCACCTGCCCGGCGCCGGGCGTTTTCGCTGCCAACGGCGTCCCCAACGGCACCGGCCAGCCGGGTGGCTGCACCCGGGACATCGTCCATCGCTTCTACCAGGAGCAGTACCAGCTCAACCAAGGGCGGATGAACCGGTATACGACCGGGAGCGATGCGGTGGGCCTCACCCAGGGCTACTACGACAGCACCAAGCTGCCGCTCTACGCCTACCTGCACCAGGACGACCACCCGTCCTACGCGATCGCCGACGCCTTCTTCCAAGGCGCCTTCGGCGGTTCCTTCCTCAATCACCAATGGCTGATCGCCGCCGCGACACCGACCTGGCCGGTCGCGGTCAATGACGGCTCAACCACCAGCGACCTGCACTCGGTCGCGGACGTGAACGGGATGCCCAACAACTACCCGCTCTACGTGTCGCCCGCGGGAACCACGGTCAAGGACAACGCGCTGACCGCATCCTGCGCGCCGGGTCCAGGACGGGGGCCGACACCACCGGGTGTGCTCTGCGGCAACTATGCCGTGAACACCATCCAGCCGGCCTACCAGCCCTACCAGCCCAACACCAGCCCCGCCAGGAGGCTGCCCCCGCAGACTGCTCCGACGATTGGCGACCGCCTGAGCGCGGCAGGCGTCGACTGGGCGTGGTACGCCGGTGGCTGGTCGAACGCGAACGGCGACATCGGCGCGCCGGGGTGGACGAACGGAACCGGCACGACCTGCGCATCGGCGGCCACCAACACGGCAGCGGTGTTCCCGAACTGCCCTGACAAGCTCTTCCAGTTCCACCACCAGCCCTTCAACTACTACGCGGCTTATGCGCCCGGCACCCCGGCGCGGGCCGCCCACCTCCGCGACGAGGCCGAGTTCCAGTCGATGGCCAACTCGTCGAGCAGGCAGTGCAGCCTCAAGCCCGTCAGCTTCGTCAAGCCGATCGGCGCGGAGAACGAGCACCCGGGTTACGCCGGCGAGAACGCCGGCAACAGCCACCTCGTCTCGCTGCTCAAGTCGATCGAGGGCAGCAATTGCCGCAAGGACACCATGGTCGTGGTCACCTACGACGAGTTCGGCGGCCAGTGGGACCATGTGACGCCACCCGGACAGGGCGGGGTCGCGGGCCCTCATGACGCGTTCGGACCGGGTACCCGGCTGCCGGCCCTGGTGCTTGCGCCGCACCTCCAGGACTCGTTCGTCACCGACCACGCGCAGCACGACACGACCTCGATCCTCGCCACCATCGAGCACCGCTTCAAGGTTGCGCCGCTCAGCGCGCGCGACGGCTCGGTTCGCGACCTGTCGACCGTCTTCCGAGCCCAACAGGAGGAAGGCGGCGACGACCAGCAGCACGCCGACAGCTGAGAGATTCGTGCAGGAGGTGACCGGCTGACAAGGGCCGGTCACCTCCTCCTCGGTTGGCAGCAGCAGGCGCCGGCGCCGAGGTGACCGCAGCCCGGTGCCTGATGCCGGATCAAGCGCCTGGAGAAACCCAGGAGCTCGCCATCGACGCTCTCCAACTCCCGGATCCGAAGTCGTGAGGAGAAGGCTTTCGCCCTCCCCATTGGTGCGGAGGGCAGGGTTGGGACGGACCGCCGGCCTCTGAACCTCGACGTGGCAGGGAGGGCGCAGGGAGAACTCACAGGCGGGCCGTCTACGATTCGTCTCCGGAGTGCGGAAGAGAAGATCCAGCTACCGTCGGGCCAGCGCGGCAAGCTGGCGGATCCAGCTGTTTCCGAGCCTGGCGATCCTCATCATCGGGATGGCGCTGGCCGCTCTTTCGGGAGGCTTCGCGTACTTCCTGCCGGCCATCATCACGGGAGTCCAGGCGACCGGCCAGTCGGTCGCGACGACCCTGCCTTCGCCGCTTGCCAAGCTCGCCTCACCCTCGCCCGCCGTGCAGGGCGCCTTCACGGTGCTGCTTCTCGGCTCCGACGATGACGCCAAGTTCGATCCCGCGCACGTGCTCACCCAGTCGATGATCCTGGTCCGCGTTGATCCGGCCGCAAAGACGGTGACGATGCTGTCGATCCCGCGCGACCTCTGGGTGCCGCTCTCCGTAGGCGGGACCGCGAAGATCGACGGCGCCTATTCCTACGGTGGAGCCGCAGCGGCCATCGCGACAGTCCAGAACAACTTCCACGTCCACATCGACGAGTACGTCTGGGTAGGGCTGAAGGGACTCATCAGGCTGATCGATGCTCTGGGCGGGGTCGACATCGTCGCCAGCAACCCGATCCTGGACGACTACTACCCCGACGACCTCGGCAGCGGCTTTGCCTATGGCTACAAGCGGGTGGCTGTTCTCCCCGGCCCTCAGCACCTCAATGGGACGACCGCCCTGGAGTACGTCCGTTCACGGCACGGCGACCTGGAGGGCGACTTCGGTCGCTCCCAGCGGCAGCAGCAGGTGCTGCTCGCCATCCGCCAGAAGGCGAAGCAGCTCAACGCGTCCGACATCCCGGACCTGGCTGTCACCTTCAGCGGTGAGCTCAAGACCAGCATGGGGATCGGCCGCGTCCGCGAGCTGCTTCCACTGGCGGGTTCCCTCGACAATCCTCAGGCGGTCCGGCAGATCGTCCTCAACTCGCCCTACTCCGAGATCGAGACCATCGACTCCCAATCGGTCGTCTTGCCGCACTGGGACCTCATCCTGCCGCTGGTCCGGCAGTACTTCCCATGACGGGCAGCAAGTACGTCCCCGTCGTCGCCCTCATCATCGCGATGCTGCTGACGGGTGTCGGCACCTATGCGTACCTCGGGTCTCACAAGTCGGCCGCCCGGCAGCAGCCCAAGGCTCCTACCCAGGCGCCCTCCGCCCCGCCCGCCCGTGTCCTCCCGGGCACTCTCTACCTCGCCCAGGCAGGCGCCCTCTACAGCCTTTCGAGCGGCCAGTTCCGGCAGCTGACGGCCCCGGCGGGATGGACCGAGCCCGACGTCCTTCCCACCGGCGGCACCGTACTCGCGGTCAAGCGTGACGGCTTCTTCGCCGACGTCTACCAGCTGGGTGTCAACGGGACCACCGTCGCCAAGCTCACCAGCAACTCGGCACCTAACCGCTTTTCCGACATCGGCGCCAACCACTGGTCCTTCTACCCCAGCCTGGCGCCGGACGGGAAATCGATCTTCATGAGCTACGACTCCGGCAAGAGCTCCGACTACGAGGTGGACCTCGCAATCTGGCAGATGCCGCTGTCCGGCATCCGCTCCCAGTGGCGCCAGTGGACCTTTCCGAACCCCTACACGGGCGGTGACGTGCAGCCCATCCCGCTCAGCTCGGGTGGCCTCCTCTACGTCAAGTACGCCCAGGACGCCGACGGCAGGAAGGCCTCTCAGATCTGGTACAAGGCGCAACGTGTCGGCAATTCGACGGCACTCACCTCGCTCGACGACGACTGCTCGGAGCCCGCCCTCTCGCCCGGCGGCAAGACGCTGGCCATGATCTGCAGCAACAAGCAGCAGTTCGCCCATCTCGTCCTCGCCGACTTCAACGGCAGCGGCATCGGTCCGCTCCGCACGATCGTCTCCGACCGGCTGGTCGCCCAACCGGTTTGGGCGCCGGATGGGAGCGGGATCGCCTACCTGGCTCCGGCCCAGGCCGACCAGCCGTTCCAGCTCTGGTGGCTGCCCAAGGCCGGCTACGAGGTCATCGCAACGGCGCCCGCGCCGGTCGCCACGGCGGCCGTGAGCCCTTCACCGGTGCGCAAGGAAACCCCGTCGCCAGGCCACCGGGCGAGCACGACGCCGACTCCCTCACCGGTGCCGGTGACGCCGATCCAGATCACCACCGACCTGGGCTTCGATGCTTCATCGCCGATCGCCTGGAGCGCCTGAGCCGGTTCAGGGGCTCTTCGGACAAGCGGTCTGTGCGGCGGCTTTGAGAGCGTTCCCGTCCGCTGCCACCGTCGCTGACGCCGCCGTGTAATCGGCAAGTCCCCTGGTGACGAGGTCGTCGGTGTTCGATCGAAACCCGATCAGCGCGGCTCTCATCACCTGCTCCTGGACGGCGAGGTCACGCCTGGTCAGGACCACGGTTGTTGAGAGGCAGCCGGGAAACGTCCCCTGGTCGATCGCCCGGATCGCCAGCACCAGCGCTGAGTCGGCGTTCTCCAGCGTGTTCCGGCAGGTGACCGAGTGACTGCCTCCGCAGTCGACCGCGATCGGCTTTTCGGCCGACGCGACCGAAGCGAGAGCCGGGTTGAGCGATTTGGTCAGGAAGCCGTCCGCCTGCTGAAACTGGGTCCCGGTCGGGCCGGTGTCCGGCAGTGTATTTCCGCCGCCGCCGTTGAAGAGACCGGCGTTGACCAGCACCTGGTAAAGGACGTAGAGGGCGATCAGGCCGAGGATCCCCAGTCCCGCGTAGGTGACCAGTTTTCGGTTGGCGTTAAGAGCGGCGCTCGCCGGATAGAGCTGTGAGACCCAGCCCGACCTGGCATCGGCGGGCACTCGTACCTGGGCCGGCTGGATTGCGGGCGTGGGCGGCTTCAGTGCGCCGGGGTCGGCGCGGACCGGGACGTCTTCCACGACCGCCTCCGAGCGCTCGTTGCGGGGCAGCCAGTTGGGCCACGGAACACCCGGGGCGGGCGGCGCCGGATCAGGCGGAGGCGGCGGCTGCGCGAAGGCGGGCGGTGGCGGTGGCGCGAAGCCAGGTGGTGGCGGTGGCGCGAAGTCGGGCGGTGGGCTCGGCGGCGCCGCAGCCGGCGGGGCGGCGGACGGCACCGCTGCGGCTGCCTGAGCCACAACCGGCGACGGTGGCGGTGGGGACTGGGCGCCGGTCTCCGGTGGCGGCGCCCACTCGGCTGTCGGCGGTGGCGGGGAAGGCGGTGGCGAGACGGTACCGGGGGGCTGCCACGCTCCCGACGGGACCTCCTCGGTCACCTGGGCTGCGATCGGGGTAGGTGGAGATCCCGGCGGCTCGGCGGCGCCGACCGGTGGCGAAGGCGCTTGCGGAGGCGGCTGCCAGGCGTCCGAGAGAGGCGCCGGTTCGGCGACGTGCGGCGCCGCCGCGGCCGGCGGGGATGGAGGTATCCCGAGGGAGGCGATCGGCTGCCAGGCCTTGCCGTCCCACCACCAGAGGCCGTCGGGCGATCGCAGCGGGCTGGTCGGCGCTTCCATGTCGGGCGCAATCTTCGCCTGAATCGGGCCGGCCTGCACGCAAACCTGGCCCCGCCCTCGAGCGGCGACGTGCCGGGGACCCCCCGGCGGCCGGGTTTCAGACCAGGAAGAGCTCTATCGTCCTACCCCTGACACGGCTCAGCACCGCCGGCAGGCGGGGCGGCGCGATGGGCAGCTGATGGTTGAGGACCGTGCCGTCGTAGGCGAACGCGGTCCGGTGGCAAGGACAGTCGAACCGGTCGAAGAGCTCCCGCCCCCGCAGCCGAAGGTCAGGGCAACCGCCAGCGTGGCGAAACCGGCGAATACCTTTGGCGTTGTGCGCATTGATCTCCCTCTTGGGCAGTGAGTGGTGACAGTCGCTCCTACCGTCCACCAGCCAAGGTTACAAGCACGCCGAAGCAGCAGATTGCTTCCAATCGCGACCGCGTGGGTGGACGCCGGCCCTACTCCGGAGGCTCCGCCGCGGCGACCGCGCCATCACGGACGAGGTCCGGGCGGAAGAAGGCGACGATCGGCCACGGGTAGCGCGACACGACCGACTCGGCCATCTGCCACTCGCGTCCCCATTGCCGGCCGCTGAACTCGGCCATCGCCTCCGCGAAGCATTGCTGGAGGGCGTCGCCCTGGATGCCCGCGGCCTCGAACAGTCCTGGTTCGGCCGCGACGAACCGGTTGAAAACGGCGACCAGCCGCGACCATGCCGCCTGGACCTCCGCGCGGCGGGGACGGTCTGCGCCGTCGGATCGGTTGCCCAGAAGCTGTCGAACCGCTTCCAGGTCAGGTCGGATGAACTGGCTCAGCGCAACCCGGGCGAGCCGGATGGCGGCGAGCTGGCCGTCCTTGATGGCCATCGCCCAGCGGACCCGCTCGGCTGCCGTCCCGAGTGCGCAGGCGGGGTAGAAGCCGCCCCCTTCGCGCCGCCGGGTCAGCAGGTGGGCACAGGTCCAGTGCGCGCTGAGCGGGTTGCCATGGGTGTCGTCGGCGAGGTGAAGCCGGGGCATGAACGCGGGACATTCCGTGAAGTGCCAGTCGAAGGGCCGCGGATAAGGGCAGGCGTCGCCAGGGCTCGCGGGCCGCGGATCGGAATCAGGAGCCGGGCTTCTGCTCGTCGAGGAACTCCTGGTAGCGGCGGTAGGCATCCTGCTTACGGGAGTCCACGATCTTGGTGTACCCCTGCAGGGTGTTCAGGTTAGCGTGACCGAGTACCTCCTGGACCAGGCGGACGTCGCCCCCGGTCACCTCGAGGAGTGTCGTCGCCGTCGTGTGACGGGCGACGTGCGGTGACTTGAAAGACCAGGCGCCGAGCTCGCGCCGGATCCGTCCGACGATATGGCGGGCGCCGGCCTGGGTAAGCCTCCGGTTGCGGTCGTCGCGCACCGAGCGGTCGTAGTTGACGAAGAGGGCCATCGAGGTGTCGGTGCGAGCTTCGAGGTACTCCTCGATCGCCTGCTTGGCGTCGCCGGTCAGGAAGACCGGCCGCTGCTTGGACCCTTTCCCGGTCACGATCAGGCGGGCACCCTGGCGGGGGATGTCGGTGCGTTCCAGGTTGAGCGCCTCGCTGATCCGGCAGCCGGTCGAGATCAGGAACTGGACGAGGGCCCGGTCGCGCTTGTCGATGACCGTCTCCCTCGGCAGCCCGGCGAGCAGCCTGCTGAGCTCACCGGGCTCGATCGGCTTGGGCAGGCGCTCGGTCAGCTTGGGAAGGGTGATCCCGTTCGAGAGGTCCTTCTCGACCATCTCCTCGCGAGCCAGCCAGCGCAGCCAGGAGCGGATCGCGACCAGGGCACGCGACCGCGAAGCGGGGCTCCTCAGCTCGCCGGCGAGGTAGCGCTGGTAGGCGCGCAGGTCCTCCCGGCGGAGGTCGGCCATCAGCAGCGAGTGTCCCTTAGAGGCGAGAAAGCCGGCCAGCCGGCGGATGTCGTGGGAGTAGGCCCGGACCGTGTTCGGGCTGCGGTTGGCCTCCACCTGGAGCCATCCGAGGTATTCGTCTGCTGCGGCTGAGAAGTCGAGTGCCATGGCTGCCGCCGGGCAAAGCATAATCAGATGCGGATGCCCCGTACTCTGCGACTGGTCGAGGACCCGAGTCAGGATCCGCTCGAGCGGCGCCTCGACGACTTCGGCTTCGACCGGGATTTCACCGACCTGCTGGAACCGCTTGCCGAGTGGTTCTACCGCGATTACTGGCGGGTGGAGGTCTTCGGCCTCGAGAACGTCCCAGCCGAGGGCAGGGCCCTGCTGGTGCCCAACCACGCCGGCGTGATCCCCTGGGACGGCGCCATGATCCGGACGGCGATCAGCAGCGAGCATCCGAACCCGCGCCCGGTCCGGATGCTGGTTGCCGACTGGGCCTTCCAGCTGCCCTTCGTATCCGAGTTCCTGATCAAGACCGGGAACGTCGTCGCCCATCCCCAGAACGCGGCCACCCTGCTCGAACGGGAGGAGTTGGTGGGAGTGTTTCCGGAGGGCGTCAAGGGTCCCGCCAAGACCTACCGGGAGCGCTACCGCGTCAGGCGCTTCGGCCGCGGCGGCTTCATCCAGGTCGCCATGCGGACCGGCAGCCCGATCATTCCCATCGCCGTGGTCGGCTCGGAAGAGGTCCACCCGGTGCTCTTCGAGGTGCCGCTGCTGGCGGACCTGCTCGGCCTGCCGGCATTCCCGGTCACGCCGACCTGGCCGCTGCTCGGCCTGCTCGGCGCGATCCCGCTGCCCTCGAAATGGCTGATCGCCTTCGGCGAGCCGATCGACATGGCCGGCTACGGCACTGATGCGGCGAGCGACCCGGGTCTCGTGCTCGAGCTCAGCGAGCGCGTCCGGAGCGCGGTCCAGGCTCGGCTTTACGAGCTCCTGCCGCTCCGCCGGACGCCGTTTTCATAGGCGCTTTTCGAGGGGTATTCGGCTTCGTCCTAGGCGTCGGAGTGACCGCCGTCTCCGGCTTCAACTCGCGGTAGCCGATCCCCTTCGCAGCCTCGATCGTCGTCGGTCCGGCGCTCCGGTTCACCTTGATGTGGATCTTCTCCGGAGGCTGCGGCCGCTGCTTGGGGATGCGGACCCGGAGCATCCCGTTCTCCACGCTGGCCTCAGCTTTGTCGAACCGGCATTCGACGGGGAGCATCACCTGGCGCAGGTACTCGATGCCGCGGATCTCCTGGTGGAAGTAGTCCCTCTCGGCCACCGTCGAATTGGCGCGCAGCGTGAGCACGCCATCGCTGTAGCTGATGTCGATGTCCTCCGGCTCGACGCCGGGCAGGGCGGCCTCGATGAAGAGGTCGCTTTCCGACTGGTGGACGTTGATCGGCATCGGCTCGCCACGGCCGTGGGCGGGCTGCTGCGCGGCGGCCTGCAGCACCTGCTCGAGCATCTCGCGGACGGGATTGTTGTCGTTGAATCGCCAGCGGATCATTTCGCGGCCACCTCCATGAAAATTCTAGGTCGCCCGCGCACCTTCGACGGCATCCTCCTGCACCCGGAGCAGGTGTCGCCAGTTGTAGAGGCCGGCGACGCTCAGGCCGGCGAAGATGGCGTAGAGGACAGCCGTCAGGAGCAGGCCCTTATAGACGTATAGCCCAATATAGACAAGGTTCACGAAGATCCAGAGGTGCCAGCTCTCGAAGATCTTTCGAGCGGTAAGGAAAAGGGCGATCAGGCTGAGGACGGTCGTGAACGCGTCGAGGAATGGCGCCGAGTCTGCAATCGAGGCCAGGAAGGCGGTCCAGCCCGCGCTGGCGACCACCGCGAGCCCGGCCAGGAGCAGCGCCATGCGGGCCGTGACACGTGCGATGTGCAGCTCGCCCCGGTTCTCGCCGCCGCGCAGCCACCAGTACCAGCCGGCCACGTAGAGGACGACATAGAGGACGTTCAGGGAGGCGTCCGAGAAGAGCCTCGCGTTGAGGAAGACGACCACGTAGAGCGCGCTGCTGATGACCTGGATCGGCCAGTTCCAGACGTTCTCGCGGACCTGCAGCCAGACGCCCCAGGCGCCGCTTATGAAGCCGAAGGCCTCCAGCCAGTCGAAGGGCAGCAGCCGGGTCGCCGATCCGAGCCCGAGGGCGATCGAGATGACGACCGGCACGCCGTAGGCGACCGCCAGCGCCCTTGGCGACCGCGTCGCTGCTATGACCACTCAGACGGTATCGGGCAGCTCGAGCGAGCGATAGATCTCGCGGGTCGCCGAGGAGAAGTTGAGGGTGAAGAAGTGCAGCCCGGGAGCGCCCGCGGCGAGGAGGTCGCGGCAGAGCTCGCCGGCCAGCTCGATACCGACCCGGCGGAACTCCTTCGGGTCGTCCTCGACCCGGCTGAGGCGCGCGACAACGTCGGAGGGCAGCTGGTAGCCGGACAGCTCGGCCATCCGGGTGATCGATTTGAGGCTGGTCACCGGCATGATCCCCGGGATCACCGGCTTGTCGATCCCCAGCGCGGCGAGCTAGTCGCGCAGGCGTAGGTACTCCTCGGCGTGGAAGAAGAACTGGGTGATCGCGAAGTCGGCCACCTGGAGCTTCGCGGCGAGGTGGCGGCGGTCGCTGGCCAGGTCGGGCGAGCGCGGGTGGCCGGCCGGGTGGGCCGCCACGCCGACGCAGGCGCTTCCCCGCTCGCGCGCGAGCTCCACCAGCTGGAGGGCGTGGCGAAGCTCTCCCACCGGCTCGTCGCTCACCGGGTCGCCGCCGAGCGCCAGGAGGTTCTCGACGCCGGCCTGGTTGAAGTTGTCGACGATCTCGATCAGCTCCTGCCGGCTGTGCGCCACGCAGACGAGGTGGGGCATGGCCGTGATCGCGGTCGTGGTGAGGATGTCGAGCACGACCGCGGTCGTCCGCTCGCGGGAGCTGCGACCTCCCCGGTAGGTCACCGAGACGAAGGAGGGATGGAGCGGCTCCAGGTCCTTGATGGTCGCCTCCAGGCGTGCCTGCTCCTCGTCGGTCTTCGGCGGAAAGAACTCGAAGGAGAAGGTGGGGCCGCTGCCCAGGAGATCGGCGATCCGCGCCACGACAGCCCAGTTTAGGGAAGCCCGTCGGGCGCCCTGCTAACGTCGGGCCGTGGAACTCCTCGACAAGCCGCGACTTCGGGGCTGGTCACATGCTGTCGGCGCCGTCTTCGCGATCGTCGGCGCCGGCGCGCTGGTCCTCGCCAGCCGCGAGCAGCCGGCCAAGGCGGTGACGATGGCGATCTATGGCTTCAGCCTGATCCTTCTGCTCGGGATGAGCGCCGTTTACCACATCGGGACCTGGCGGCCCCGCGTCCGCGCCATCCTGCGCGGCCTCGACCACGCCAACATCTTCCTTTTCATCGCCGCCAGCTATACGGCGGTGGTTTACAACGCCGTCTCCGGCTACTGGCGGATCGGGATCCTGGTCTCGATCTGGCTCCTCGCGGTGGTCGGGATGGCGACCCTTACCGGCACCATCGACCTTCCCCGCTGGGCGGTGGCCGCCCTCTACGTGGGGCTCGGCTGGATCGGCGTGGTCGCCATCCCCCAGATCGCGATCTCCCTCGGCTTGCCCGCGCTGATCCTGATCCTGATTGGAGGGCTGCTCTATTCCACGGGGGCTCTCGCCTACGCCTTCAAGCGCCCCCGCCTCTGGCCGCGGACCTTCGGCTACCACGAGGTCTTCCACCTGCTGGTCCTGGGGGCAAGCGCAAGCTTCTTCCTGGTGATGGCGCTTTACGTGGTGCCGTTCAGGCAGTAGCGGGTCCTGCTTCCCTCACCAGTCCGCGACCGCCGGACCTGGCAAGTCTTGCCTCCCATCACAACTGCCCGTCATCGGCTGGGTTGGCAAGTCTTGCCTCCTCGCTTGTGGGGAGGTCCTCCCTGCCCGCAGGGCCGGGAAGGGAGGGGCTGGTCCGCGACCACTGCCCGCTGAAAGAGCCGCTAACAACCGGCATTGCCACGCCAAGCCGCCCAGACCATCCTTTGCCGGGTGGATCCGGCCCAGACACGGCGCGCTCGTCGCCTCCGCCTTGCGATGACCAAGGTGGAATGGAAGCTCTGGTCTAGGCTCAGCCGTCGCCACTTGACGGGCCCGAAGTTTCGGCGACAGCCACCGCCGGGTCGGGAGCTGGGTTAGGCGCGGGCGGTTCGGAGGGGTTGGCCTACCCAGTGGAGGAAGCCGAGCAGTTCGCGGTAGGACTGGATCATCGATGTCTCGTAGTAGGAGACGCCCACCTCTCCGCAGAACTCCCGCACGATGCGGTGCGCCGCGCGGACCCGGTTGCGGGGCATGGCGGGAAAGAGGTGATGCTCGATCTGGTAGTTCAGCGAGCCATACCAGAGGTCGGTCGCCGCTCCTGCGCGCACGTTGCGGGCGGTCAGCACCTGGGCGCGGAGGAAGTCCAGCTTCGCCTCATCGTCGATCTGGGGCATCCCCTTGTGGTTGGGCGCGAAGACGGACGCCATGTAGAAACCCCCGAATCCCTTGTGGATGACGATCACGAGCAGTGCCAGCCAGGGGCCCAGGAAGAAGACCAGGAGCCCGATATAGAGGACCAGGTGGCTGCCCATGATCGCGAACTCGCGCCCGCGATGCTTGGCCGCGCTGCCGAACTGGAACGCGACGCTCGACACGTGCATGCTGATGCCGAGGAAGAAGAGCATCGGGAAGAAGGCGAAGGCCTGGTAGGCGGCCAGCCAGCGCATCGCCCCGCGTCGCTCCAGCGCCTGCTCGCGGTTGTAGGCGATGGCGAGGTTGTTGATGTCGGGGTCATCGTCGATGTGGTTGGGGCTGGCGTGGTGGCGGTTGTGCTTGTCGACCCACCAGTCGAAGCT
>JALZAP010000231.1 GCA_030948245.1 Candidatus Dormiibacterota bacterium
GGTCCACCGGCACCACGTCGTCTCGCGACGCCGCTTCCAGCGCCGAGAGCAGCGACTCGAAGCCGCTCCGGTTGACAGCGGAGACCGCCACCGCGTTGGGATAGCGCTCATGAAGCCCCTGGACCGCCCGGCGGCGCGCAGCCGGACCCAGCTGGTCGACCTTGTTCAGGGCCACGACCCGCGGCTTTTCGGCCGCCCGCAGCTCGCCCAGCTCCTTGTCCACGGTCTCGGCCTGCTCGAGGGCGGCCGGGTCGGCGACGTCGACGACCTGGAGCACCAGGTCGGCGTAGGTGACCTCTTCCAGGGTTGCCCGGAAGGCGGCCACGACGTCGGTGGGCAGCTTCTGGATGAAGCCGACGGTGTCGGTCAGCAGGATCTCCCGTCCTGACGGCAGGTGGAGGCGGCGGGTGGTCGGGTCGAGGGTTGCGAAAAGCCGATCCTCGGCCCGCACGCCGGCCCCGGTGAGCGCGTTGAGCAGCGTCGACTTGCCGGCATTCGTGTAGCCGACGATGGCGACCGTCTGCAGCTCCGAGCGGCGGCGCCCGGCCCGCTGCTGGTCGCGCTGGCGCTGGACGTCACCAATCTCCTTCTCGAGGTCCTTCAACCGCCGCCGGATCCGCCGTCGCTCGACCTCGATCTGCTGCTCGCCAGGTCCGCCGCGGGTGCCAATTCCGCCGCCCTGGCGGTGGTAGTCCCAGGCCCCGATCAGGCGGGGCAGGAGGTGGTGGAGCTGGGCCGTCTCGACCTGGAGGCGGCCCTCATGGGTCCGGGCGTGCTGGGCGAAGATGTCGAGGATCAGCTCGGTCCGGTCGACGACCCGGGTCTTGAGCTCCTTCTCGAGGTTGCGCTGCTGGCGGGGGCTCAGATCCTCGTTGCAGATCAAGAGGTCGTACGCGTTGGCCTCGCGCAGGGCTTTCAACTCCTCCACCTTGCCTTTCCCGATGAAGAGCGCCGGGTCGACCTCCGAGCGCCGCTGGACCTCCTGGCCGACCACCTCGCCGCCGGCGGTGCGGGTGAGGTCGGCGAGCTCCGACAGCTGCTCGGTGAGCGCCTCCAGGGACACCCCGGGCAGCTGAACCCCGACCAGGTAGGCCCGCTCGACGCGGGTTTCGGTCGAGATCAGACCCGCAAACCCTTCAGGCGCTCGAGTGCCTCGTCCAGCCGCCGGTCCGGTGCCGTCACCGAGAGCCGGAAGTAGCCCTCGCCGTGGGGACCGAAGCCGACGCCGGGTGTGATGTTCACCCCCACCTGGTCGAGGACGTGGCCGGCAAAGGAGATCGAGTCGTAGCCTTTCGGCACTGGAGCCCAGACATAGAAGGTGGCGCGGGGCGGCGTCACGTTCCAGCCGAGTCGGTTGAAGACGGCAGCGACCCTGAGGTGCCGTTGGTAGTAGATCTCGTTCGCGGCCAGGGTGTCCCCCTCCCCACCTCGGAGCGCCTCGATGGCGCCCCACTGGACGGCCTGGAAGATGCCCGAGTCGATGTTAGTCTTCAGCTGTCCCAGCGTCTTGACCAGGCTCGCACTGCCCGCGATCCAGCCGACCCGCCAGCCGGTCATGTTGTAGGTCTTGGAGACCGAGTGGAACTCGAGCCCGACATCCTTGCCGCCGGGGAACTGGAGCAGCGAGGGCGGACGGTAGCCGCCGAAGGCGATCTCGGTGTACGGCGCGTCATGGCAGAGGATGACGCCGTTGGCGTGGCAGAATTCGATCGCCTGCTTGAAGAACTCGTCCGGCGCCACGGCCGCGGTCGGGTTGTTCGGATAGTTGAGCCAGAGCAGCTTCGCCCGCCGCCGGACATCGTCGGGGATGGCGGCCAGGTCGGGCAGCCAGTCGTTTGAGGCCGTCAACGGGAGCATGTACGGCTCCCCGTCGGCCATGATCGCCCCTGTCGCATAGGGCGTGTAGCCGGGATCCGGGGCGAGCACGGCGTCGCCCGGGTCGACGAAGGCGAAGGGGGCGTGGCTGATGCCGTCCTTCGAACCCAGCGTCGGCAGGATTTCGCTCTCGGGATCGAGGGTCACGCCGAAGCGGCCTCGGTACCAGTCGGCGATCGCGCTGCGCAGCTCGGCGAGGCCGAAGTAGGACGGGTACTGGTGATTTGCCGGGTCGGCGGCCGCCTCCTGGAGAGCGTTCACGATCCGGGGCGGCGTCGGCAGGTCAGGGTCGCCGATGCCGAGGCTGATCACGTCGATGCCGGCCGCCTTCTTCGCCTTGACCTTGCGGTCGATCTCGGCGAACAGGTACGGCGGGATGAGGCTCATCCGGCGTGCGGTGGGAACTGTTTTCTCGCTCATGCCAGTTCGTCCTTGAGGTAGATCAGGATAGCCGGGAGCGAATTCCCGGCCGCCTCGAACCAGCGGATTCGGGGATCCCGGCGGAGCCAGGTCAGCTGCCGCTTGGCGAGCCGCCGGTTGTTGCGGGCCATCAGGTCGGGAAGCTCAGCGCGGCTGATGCGGCCTTCCAGGTGGGCGACCGCCTCGGCGTAGCCAGTGCCGGTGAGCGCCTGTGAGCGCGCCGGGACGCCGGCGGCAAGGGCTTCCTGCGTCTCCTCGACGAGTCCCCGCTTGAGCTGCTCGGCGCAGCGCGCCTCGATCCGGGCGTGCAGCTCTTCGAGTGGCAGCCGGAGGCCAATCCGGACCCCGGTCCAGGGCGGCCTGACGCGGCCGCGCAGGCGGCTCAGCGGCGGTCCGGCGACCTCGAGAACTTCGATCGCACGAACGAGCCGGACCCGGTTTGCGAAGTCCAGGGTGACGTCAGGGTCGAGCCGGCGGGCGAGGGCGGCGAGCTCGTCCAAGGCCAGCTTGTCGAGCTCTGCCCGGCGCTCCGGTCGCGGTGGCACGCCGCCCAGCGTCAGCCCGTCGAGGAGGGCGTCGACGTAGAGGTTGCTGCCGCCCTCGACTATCACGCCCCGATTTGCGCGCAGGTGTGGTGCGACCGCCTCGATGTATTGGTGGACGTTGAAACCCAGCTCGGGATCGACAAGGTCTATCCCGTGGTAGATGACGCGAGCGCGATCCTCTGGCAGGGGCTTGTTGGTGGCGATCTCGAGGCGGCGATAGACCTGGCGGGAGTCGGCGACGAGGACGTCGTAGTCGAGGGCCTGGGCCAGCTCGAAGGCGACCTTCGACTTGCCGACCGCCGTCGGCCCGAGGATCGCCGGGACCTTCTTCACGAGGCAACCAACCTGGGCGAGGGCAGCGATCGAGTACGAGCTGGTGGCCTAGCCCACCGGCTCCAGGATGACCAGGGGGATGGCGCGACGGGTCTGAGACTGGTAGCGCTCGTAGTCGGGCCAGAGGCGCGTCATCCTCGGCCAGAGGCGACCGCGCTCCTTCGGGGTCGCCTTCCGCGCGCTGGCTGGAAACCGCCGCGTGCCAACCTGGACCTCGACCTCGGGATCCGACTCGAGGTTGAGGAGCCAGGCCGGCGGCGTGTCGCTTCCGCCCTTGGAGCCGACCACGACGTACCGGTTGCCGTCCGCGAGGTAGAGGAGCGCAGCCGTCCGCTGCTCGCCGCTCTTCCTGCCCCGGGTGCGCAGCAGGAGCATCTTGATGTGTCCAAGCCGGTGCCCGATGAGGCCGCCGCTGCGTTCGTAGACGAGCTGGTGCAGTCCGAGGAGCCGGAGCCCGAGCTGCCGGTCGAATGGCGTCATCGGCATTCCGACTTCGAGTCTAGTGGGGTTGCCCGATGCCGCCAAGCCTTGTGGAGACAGTGCTCAGCTGACTGGCTTCAGCACCCTGAAGTCGACGTCTTTGGTCGCGACCGTCCCGGCCGTCCGCCCGGGCGCCGTCTGGTAGGTCCAGTACAGGTTCGTGTGCGCGATGACCTGGTCCGGAGGGGGCGCCCCCCAGGCCGTCTGGTCC
>JALZAP010000232.1 GCA_030948245.1 Candidatus Dormiibacterota bacterium
CACGGGCACCCATTCCCACGGCCAGGGCCATGAGACGACGTTCGCGCAGATCGCCTCCGACACCCTGGGCGTCCCCTACGACCAGATCCAGATCCGGCACGGCGACACCAACGAAGGCCCCAGCTTCGGCTACGGCACCTACGGCAGCCGGAGCCTCGCGGTCGGCGGCATGGCGGTCCGGATGGCCTCCCTGAAGGTCGTCGACAAAGCGAAGAAGCTGGCCGCCCACATGCTCGAGGCGGCCGAGGAAGACATCGTCTTCGACCAGGGCAAGTTCCACGTCAAGGGCAGTCCGGAAAACGGTAAGGCGATGGGCGAGCTCGCCTTCGCCTCCTTCGGTGGAGGTCTCCCGGAGGGCATGGAGCAGAGCCTGGAGGCGGTCGCCTATTTCGACCCGCCCAACCTGGTCTGGCCATTCGGCGCGCACATCGCGGTCGTCGAGGTCGACCCGGACACCGGGGCCGTCAACTTCGAGCAGTACGTCGCGGTCGACGACTGCGGCAACGTGATCAACCCGATGATCGTCGAAGGACAGCTGCACGGCGGCATCGTCCAGGGCATCGCCCAGGCCCTCTTCGAGGACGTCGCCTACGACCCGGAGTCGGGCCAGCTGCGCACGGGCACGATGCTCGACTACACCATCCCCACCGCCAACGAGATACCGGTCATGAAGCTCGACAGCACGGTCACCCCCACGACAGTCAACGAGCTGGGCGTGAAGGGCATTGGAGAGGCGGGCACGATCGCCTCCAGCGGAGCGGTTATCAACGCCATCACCGACGCGCTGACCCCGCTCGGGATCAAGCACGTCGACATGCCGGCCAGCCCGGACCGATTGTGGAAGCAGATCCAGGAGGCGAGGGCGAAATCCTCGTCGTCCGCCAACGGAGGGGGAGCGCAGGCATGATCCCAGCCGCTTTCGAGTACGAGAGGGCAACCTCCGTCCAGCAGGCGAGCGAGCTGCTCGGCAAATACGGCGAGGACGCCAAGGTCCTCGCCGGCGGCCACAGCCTCATCCCCTTGATGCGGCTGCGGCTCTCGCAGCCGTCGGCGCTCGTCGACATCAACGGGATCAAGGAGCTCAACTACATAAGCGTCGACAACGGCAAGCTGCGGATCGGCGCGCTGGTGCGTCATGTCCAGATCCAGAACAGCGACGTCGTCAAGCAGAATCTGCCGATCCTGGCCGAGGTCGCCGACGAGGTCGGTGACAACCAGGTCCGCAACATGGGCACCATCGGCGGCGTCATCGCCCACGCCGACGCAGCGGGCGATTATCCGACCCTGGCGCTGATCCTGGAGGCGGAGATCGTCACCAACAAGCGTCGCCACGCCGCCAAGGATTTCTTCAAGGACATCTTCACGACGCCGCTCGAGCATGACGAGCTCGTCTGCGAGGTGGTGTTCCCGATCGCGAACGGCCCGCACAAGTACATCAAGTTCCGGCGCCGCCTCTTCGACTGGGCGATCGTCGGGGCCGCCGCCCAGCAGCTCAATGGAGGCTGGCGGATCGGCCTCACCAATGTCGGCCCGACACCGGTGCGGGCGAGCGCGGTGGAACAGGCGCTGGCTTCCGGCGCAAACCCCGCGGACGCCGCCGAGCACGCCTCGGACGGGCTCAGCCCGTCGGCTGACCTGAGGGCGAGCGCCGACTACAAGAAGCACCTGGCGCGGGTCCTGACGCGCCGTGCCATCGAGCAGGCACAAGCCTGACCTCGGAGATCGGAAAGGGGGCGGCCCGGGTCGACCGGGCCGCCCAGGCCCGTCGCTTCAAGGAGCTCCACCAAGGGCCCGGCGTGCTCGTTCTACCGAACGCCTGGGACGTAATGAGCGCTCGCGTCTTCGCTGCCGCCGGGTTCCCGGCGGTGGCAACGTCGAGCGCTTCCGTCGCCTGGTCGCTGGGGCGCCCCGACGGCGAGAACCTCAGCCGTGCCGAGATGGTCGCGGCACTCGGCCGCGTGGTGACGGCCGCCGGCGAGCTACCGGTGACCGCGGACATCGAGGCCGGCTACGGCTCGACGCCGGATGAGGTGGGGGTGACCATCTGCCAGGTTCTCGCCGCGGGAGCGGTTGGTGTGAACCTCGAGGACGGGACGCGCCACGCGGCGGAGCCCCTGCGCCCGATCGCCGAGCACTGCGCGCGGTTACGGGCAGCCCGTTCGGCGGCCGACGAGGCGGGTATCCCGCTCTTTATCAACAGCCGCACGGATGTATACCTGCTCGGCGTCGGCGAGCCCGCGGATCGTTTCGAGATGACGGTTGCCCGAGCCCACGCGATGCTCGAGGCCGGGGCTGACGGGATCTTCGTTCCCTCGGTGAAGGACCTCGAGACCATCGCCAAGCTCGCCGCCGCGATCCCGGCGCCGATCAACGTGATGGTCGTCCTCGGCATGCCGCCGGTGACCGACCTGGCCGACGCCGGGCTGCGGCGCCTCAGCACCGGGGGCCGGCCGGGAGCGGCCGTCCTCGGCGTCCTCAGCAAGGTCGCGGCCGAGCTCCGCGACAAGGGGACTTACGAGGAGATCTTCGAGCATGCTCTGCCCTCGGCTGAGATCCAGCGGCTCTTCGCCGACCAATCCTAAGCGCGGTAGGCAGCGAGGAAAACGCGGACCGCCTCGTCGGCGATCCGCCGTTTCGCGGTCCGCGGCCAGGGCGGATTGGCCGCCTATTCGATCGCGACCGGCGTGCTCTTCTTCGCGGCGTTCTTCGGGATCGCCTCAGGCTCTCAGCAGGGCGGGGCGATCCTTGTGTTAGTCGTCCTTTCCTTCACAGCCGCCCTGGTGCTGGCCTGGGCATGGGTCTCGGTCATCTCCGTCGCCGCTCAGACCTCCGGCGCCGCGAGCTCGGCCCTGATTCGGCTCGAGCGCGGCGGAGATTCCATCCGCCGATTGCAGGGCTGAGCAGCGGCGCCGAGCGCCGCCAGCCATGCGAGTCACCGGCGCAGGATGGTTCGGTTGGGCGGCCGCCGATCGTGGGTACGCTACGGTTTGAACAGCCATGCCTGAGATCCAGTCGATCGACGATGTCCTGACCCGCCTCGCCGAGCGCCGATATGTCGGCGACCGCCCGCTGGCGACCTCCATCTACCTGGCGCTGAAGCTCGCCAAGCCACTCTTCATCGAGGGCGAGGCGGGGGTCGGCAAAACCGAGGCGGCCAAGGTAATGGCGGAGGTGCTCGGTGCCCGCCTGATCCGGCTCCAATGCTACGAGGGCATCGACCTCGCCCACGCCGCCTACGAGTGGAACTATCCGCGCCAGCTGCTCCACATCCGGCTCCTCGGCGACGGCGCCAACCGGGCAGACGCCGAGAAGGAGATCTTCAGCCACGAGTTCCTGCTCCGGCGGCCGCTGCTCGACGCCATCGACAACACCGACGCGGTCCCGCCCGTCCTCCTGATCGACGAGATCGACCGCTCCGACGAGGAGTTCGAGGCCTTCCTCCTCGAGCTGCTGAGCGACTTCCAGATCTCGATCCCCGAGCTGGGGACGATCACCGCCAAGCGGCCGCCCTTCGTCGTCATCACCTCGAACCGGACCCGCGAGGTGCATGACGCGCTCAAGCGCCGCTGCCTCTATCACTGGATCGACTACCCGGATCTCGAGAAGGAGGTCAGCATCGTCGAGGCCCGCGTCCCGGAGGCTGCAGCCGGACTCGCCCGCCAGGTCGCGTTGCTGGTCAGCGGCCTGCGCGAGATGGACCTCTACAAGCTCCCGGGCGTCGCCGAGACGCTCGACTGGGCGCGTTCCCTGTCCGCCCTTGGTGCCCAGAACGTCGATGCCGGTCTCGTCGAGGCGACGCTGGGCGCCGCCCTCAAGTATCAGGAGGACCTGGAGCGGGCTCG
>JALZAP010000233.1 GCA_030948245.1 Candidatus Dormiibacterota bacterium
TTAGAGTTCCGATTCGAGATGGCAAAACCCCGAATCCCGCCGGCCGAGTCACCCGGTCCCGAGGCGACCGAGACGCTTACCAAGGTGCCCACCCTGGACGGGCGGCCGCTCAACATCTTCACGACGCTCGCCCACCACCCACTCCTGCTGAAGCGGTTCATCGCGCTCGGCGGGGTGTTCACCACCCTGAACCAGCTCCCGGCGCGCGAGCGGGAGCTCGTCATCCTCCGCACCGCCTGGCGGACCGGGTCCGCCTACGAGTTCGGCCAGCACACCCGGATCGGCCTTGCGTCTGGCCTCAGCGAGGACGAGATCGGCCGTGTCGCGAGGGATGGGGCTGAAGGCTGGGAGCCGGCCGACGGCGCTTTGCTGAACGCGGTCGACGAGCTCCAGGCGGCGGACCGGGTCGGCGACGACACCTGGGCGGAGCTCTCCGGCCGCTACACCGAAGCCGAGCTGCTCGAGCTGCTCGCCCTGATCGGCTTCTACCGGATGACCGCCGGCATCCTCAACTCGGCCGGCGTGGAGTCCGAGGCCGGGGTGATGGGCTGGCCGCCGGGCACCGAGCCCCGCTAACCTGAGTTCGAAAGAGATGAGCTCGGTCATCGTCGCCGGTGCGCGGACTGCGATCGGCAAGTTTGGCGGCGGCCTCAGCACGGTGCCCGCGGTGGAGCTGGGCGGCGTGGCCATCCGGAGCGCCGTCGAGCGGGCCGGGATCGCCGCCGAGGACGTCGACTACGTGATCATGGGCCAGGTCCTCCAGGCGGGAGCCGGGCAGATCACCGCCCGCCAGGCCGCCATCCACGGTGGGCTGCCGGTCGAGGTCCCGGCGTTGACGATCAACAAGGTCTGCCTCTCCGGCCTCAACGCGATCGCACTGGCTGACCAGCTGATCCGCGCCGGCGAGATCGAGGTGGCGGTGGCCGGTGGGATGGAGTCGATGTCCCTGGCGCCCTACCTCGTCCCCAAGGCACGCTTCGGCGCCCGAATGGGCAACGTTGAGATGGTCGACTCGATGATCCACGACGGCCTCTGGTCGACCTTCCTGGAGGCCCACATGGGCGAGACCTCTGACGATATCAACAGCGAGCTGGAGATCGGCCGCGAGGAGCAGGACGCCTGGGCTGCGCGTTCCCACGAGCGTGCCGCGGCCGCCTGGTCAGCCGGCCGGATGGCGGAGGAGACAGTGCCGGTCGAGGTCCGGGGGCGAAAGGGCCAGACAGCGGTCGTCGACACCGACGAGGGCTTCCGCGGCGACACCACGGTCACCGAGCTCGGAAACCTCAAACCCGCGTTTCGGAAGGACGGGACGATAACCGCCGGCAACGCCTCCCAGATCTCGGACGGGGCCGCGGCGGTGGTCGTGATGGCACGCGATCGAGCCGAGCGGGCGGGGATCGAACCGCTGGCCGAGATCATCTCCCACGGCATGTCGGCCGACCGCTACGGCTGGCTTCACACGGTGCCGGCGCTGGCCGTCAACAGCGCCCTCGAGAGAGGGGGCCTGAAGCCTGCCGACCTCGACCTGGTCGAGATCAACGAGGCCTTTGCGGCGGTGGCACTCAACGCCACCCGGATGCTTGGCCTCGATGAGGAGCGGGTCAATGTCAACGGCGGGGCCGTGGCGCTCGGGCATCCGATCGGGGCCAGCGGCGCACGGCTCGTCCTGACCCTCGCCAAGGAGATGCGGCGTCGCGGCGCGTCGCTCGGTGCGGCCGCCCTCTGCGGCGGCGGCGGCCAGGGCGACGCGCTGGTCATCCGGAACACGCGCTAGATTCCGCTCCGGCTCCTGCAACAGCGCTTTTTTGCGGTGGCAAGTTTCGCGCTAAGGTTTGCCAGCCGGTGCAGAATCAGCAGAGCCAGAACGTAGTCGAAGCGAGGGGGCTGACCAAGCACTACGGCAACGGGGTCATCGCCGTCGAGGGCCTCGACCTGAACGTCCACCGGGGCGAGGTGTACGGGTTTCTCGGCCCCAACGGAGCCGGCAAGACGACGACGCTGAGGATGCTGCTCGGCCTGATCCGTCCGACCGTTGGCACCGCGACGGTGGTCGGCGCCCGGCCAGGCTCGCCGCGGGCGCTGGCCAAGGTGGGCGCGATCGTCGAGACGCCCGCCTTCTACCCCTACCTTTCCGGCTACGACAACCTCAGGGTCGTCGCCGGCCTGTCCGGTGCGCCGGCTTCCCGGGTCGCCACCGCACTCGACCAGGTCGAGCTGACACCCCGGGCAAAGCACCGGTTCAGCACCTACTCGATGGGCATGAAGCAGCGGCTGGGCGTCGCCGCTGCGCTCCTCAAGGACCCCGAGCTGCTGATCCTCGACGAGCCCACCAACGGGCTCGACCCGCAGGGCATGGCCGACATGCGGAACCTGATCATCCAGCTCGGCCAGGGCGAGCGGACGGTGCTCATCTCGAGCCACCTCCTGAATGAGGTGGAGCTGATGTGCACCCGGGTGGGCGTCATCCAGAAGGGGCGGATGGTCGCCGAAGGCACCGTCGACGAGCTCCGCGGCGCCGCCCAGCTGACGATCCGCGCCGAACCGATGGACCGAGCCCGCGCCCTACTCGAGACTGAGATCGGCGCCGGCAATGTGACCGGGCACGAGGACGGCACGCTCACTCTCAAAGTCGACATCGCACGAACCGCCGACCTCAACCGGACGCTGGTCCAGGCGGGTCTCGCCGTCACCGAGCTGCGGTCGACCACCCAGAGCCTGGAGGAGGTCTTCATGGAGCTGACCGGAACCGAGGGGGGCCTCTGATGCTGGCGGGCTTCCGATGGGAGACCTACAAGCTCTACAAGCGGCCGGCGGTCTGGGTCTGCATCGGGCTGCTGCTCGTCCTCGCCGTCGGGCTTGGTTACGTGGTCCTCTATTTCGTCTACACCTACTCGCCCGCCAATTCCAACAGCGGCCTACCGCGTGGGGTAACCCTCAAGGACCTCAAGATCGCCCTCTATCCAGCCGCGATGGTCAAATACACGCTGGCAACCTGGGACACGCTGGGTGGCGTTTTCGCGCTGATCCTCGGTGTGCTGAGCCAGGGCAGCGAGTATGGATGGGGCACCATCAAAACGCTCTACACCCAGCGTCCGGGCCGGGTCGCGCTGCTCTTCGGTAAGTTGGCCGCCCTGTCGCTCGCCGTCCTGGTGCTGGTTCTTTGCCTGTTCGCGGTCGACGCGATATCGAGTTACGTCCTCGCGTCGGTCGATGGCAAGAGCACCTCCTGGCCGGCCGCGGTCGACATCCTCAAAGGCGTTGCCGCCGCCTGGCTGATCTTCGAGTTCTGGGCCATCTTCGGATTCGCACTGGCGACGCTCTTCCGCCAGTCGGCGATGGCGATCGGTCTGGGCCTCGCCTACGCGATCGTCATCGAGGGGATCATCTTCTCGATCGCGGCCAACGTGGGCGGCGACACCGTCAAGCAGATCCAGTCATGGTTTCCGATCGCCAATACCGGCTATCTGTCGAGCTCATTCGGAACCGCTGTTCCGGAGGCGCTGGCAAGGAGCGTCCCCAAGCCAATTGCCGGCGCCGACCACGCGGTGATCGTTCTGCTCGTCTACCTCGCCATCTTCCTCGCCGGTTCGGCGCTGCTGGTCCGGGCACGGGACGTCACCAACTGACGCGTTTGGGGTAGGCCGCGCGCAGGCTGCGCCGTGCACGGCCGACACCGGGGACGTCCTCCATCAGACGACTGAAGGAATCTCCGTCCGGGCTTCACAGCTGGTTCACAACTCGACCCGAGGATTAGCTCGAGAGGCGGCCTTCACCCCGCCCAACAAAGGAGAACCGGCTCACCATGAGATCTCGAT
>JALZAP010000234.1 GCA_030948245.1 Candidatus Dormiibacterota bacterium
GCCCCTCTCCCAGCTGCTGAACCGAGCGGTGGCGCGCGAACCGCTGGCGGCCGGCATCAGCCTGCCGATGAGCGCGCTTGCCGACGTCCCGCGGGCGCATCGCGAGGCGCTCCGCGCGCTGGCGCTGGCGCCGGCCGGAGGCATCCTACGCCTGGCCGACCTGACCCTTTTCGACTATCTGTTAGCCGGCGCGGACGACACTGCGCGCCGCCTGGGTCCGAGCGGACTGGACACCCTGGATGCGCCCGCGATCGAGACGCTGCTGGCCTATGCGGCGTGTGATTTCAACGCGGGGGCGACCGCGCGACGGCTGCACCTCCACACCAACACGGTCCACTACCGGCTGCGCAGGATCGAGCGCGTCACCGGCCGGGACGTCCGCCGCTTCGCCGACGTCGTCGACCTGGTGGCAGGGCTCCGACTGCTGGGCTAAATTTCGTCTCCTTGAAGAAGGTGGTCTACTCGATGATGGTTTCCCTCGACGGCTTCATCGAGGGTCCCGACCCCGACCTCGACTGGGGGATCGTCGACGAGGAGCTGCACCGCTTTGCCAACGACCAGGCGCGGGACGCGAGCGCCTTCCTGTACGGGCGGAAGGTGTACGAGACCATGGCCGGCTTCTGGGCGACCGCGGACTCGGGACCCTCGGTCCCCGACTTCGAGGTCGAGTTCGCCCGAATCTGGAATCAGAAGCCAAAGCTGGTCTTCTCCCGGTCGCTCGCGGAGGTTGGCTGGAACAGCCGCCTGATCCGCGACGACATCGCCGGGGAGGTCGCCAAGCTGAAGAACCAGCCGGGCAACGAGCTCGCCCTCGCCGGGGCCGACCTCGCTGCGACCTTCCTGCAGCTCGGCCTGATCGACGAGTTCCGGCCCATCGTCCACCCGGTCATCCTGGGCGGCGGCAAGCCGTTCCTGCCGCCGCTCGGCCAACCGCTGAACTTAAAGCTTGCCGAGACCCGGACCTTCGGCTCCGGCGTCATCTACCTCCGCTACTTGAAGACAGCCAGCGACAGGTAGGCCGACACGCCCCAGTTCGGCTGGTCGACGATCTGGCTGATCTTCAGGTCCGCCGCCAGGCTGCAGAGCACGTAGGCGTCCTCCCGGCTCAGCCCGTGCTCCTTGCCGAGCCAATCGATGAGGTCGCGGACCGCGTTCTGGGCGTTCTCCATCAGGTCCGGCCCGAGCGCAGTGCTGGCGAAGTAGCCCTTGCCGTCGGACTTCGGCTGGAGCGACCCGGGCGGCGTCTGGAACTGGTAGCGCCAGGGTTTGATCGTCCGGTCCTTGACGACGTTGAAGCGAAGGCTCACGGCCATCGGGCACTCGAGCCCGGTGACGCAAACCTCGCCGTCTCCCTGGGTGCCATGGCAGTCGCCGGCCGAGAACATGCCGCCCCGGACGAAGACCGGGAGGTAGAGCTTGGCGCCGACGTTGAGGTGCCGGGTGTCGATGTTGCCGGCACCCTTGGTGGGCGGCAGCACGTCGATCTGGCCGGCCTCGTCGGTGGCGACGCCCATCGTTCCGCAGAACGGCTGAAGGGGAATCCGGACGTTCTCGCTGAAGGGCGCGCTTTCGCCGCTGGTGAGGTCGAAGTAGCGGATGTAGGGGTCAGGGAAGTCGGCTGCCAGCAGGCCGAGCCCTGGAATCAGGCCTGTCCAGCCCCACTCCAACGGGCGCAGCTCGAGGATCTCGACCTCGAGGACATCGCCCGGCTCGGCGCCTTTGACGAAGACGGGTCCTGCCAGCGGGTAGAGGCGGTTGAAGTCGAGGGTGGTGAGAGCTGAAGCCGGCGCACCGGGTTTGATCTGCCCGTCGGTGACCTCTTCTGCCTCGAAGTGGACGACGTCGCCGGCGTCGATCTCGATCGCCGGCTCGAGGCTGTTGTCCCACTTGTAGTGGACCTTCCCGCGCTCGATCGAGTGTTCGGTCCCAACCATCTCGTCTTCGTCCCTCCGCAATGAAACGAAAGAGGCCGGCCACGGTCGGCCGCGACCAGCCCACGTTAGCTCAGAAGGAGCCGTAAACGGGGACGATCGCTCCTGTGACGGCGGTCGCCTGGTCGCTGCAGAGGTAGGCGATGACGCTTGCGACATGGTCGGGCTCCACCGCCCGAGCCAGGTCGGCCGGCTTCATCCAGGAGCGGTTGGCCGGCGTGTCGATGACCGCCGGGACGACCGCGTTGACGCGGACGCCGGACGCCTTCAGCTCGTGCGCGAGGACCTCGGTGAGCTTCACTACGCCCGCCTTGGCAATCGAATAGGCCGCCGCGCCCCCCTCGCTCACGAGGGCGGAGCGGGAGCCGACGTTGACGATCGAGCCCGACCCGGCCTTGGCCATCCGGGTCGCTCCGGCACGACACGACCACCAGGCGGACTCGAGGTTCAGCCGGAGCATGAAGCGGAAGTTGTCGGGTTCGGTCTTGAGGACGGTGCCGCCCTTGAAGCCGCCGGTGACGTTGACCAGGCAGCTGACGTCACCCCGCGCGTCAAGGCGCTCCCAGAGGGCATCGACCGCGGCGGGATCGGTCAGGTCGGCGATCTCCCACTGGACGTCGGGCCGCTCCACCTTGAGGACGGCCGGATCCTCGCGCGGCGAGGCGACGCCGACGACCACCCGTCCGGGGAGGCGGATGGCGGTCAGCACGGCTGGGCCCAGCCCGCCGGAGGCGCCGCAGACGACGGCGAGCTCAGCCACCCGCTGCCGCCGCGAGCATCAGACCGAGCCGCAGGCACTGGCCGGAGCTGTGGCCGAAGACCGCGAGCGGGCGCGAGTCTCCATCCGTGAGGAAAGCGTGGGCCGGCTCCGGCAACTCGCCCTGCGACGCATGACGGAGTAGCGTGGCCGACAGTTTGGTGGTTCGGCCGGCGGCGGCCAGGGCGATCTCCGCCGCCTCGGCGCGGCGGTCGTGGAAGAGGAAGAGGCCGGCCACGTAGCCGCAGAGTATGTCGTCTCCCGCGGGCGTCAGCCCGGGGCCACGGCCGGCGAGCTGGACCGGGTCGGGGCGCACGAAAGGTCCCCCCACGGGGCGCTTGCGCACCTCCGGCACCGGCTCCCAGAGGGCTCCCGGCCTGATCTCGACGGTGCCGAGCAGGAGGCGGCCGAGCCCGATCCGGACCGCCGTTCCCGGGGCGATCCGGGCATCCGTCTCGACGCCGTTCGGCATCCGCGGGCCGCCCGGCGGCGTCAGGGCGACGACGAGATCGCCGAAGTCGAGGTAGCCCGCGCCGGCGGCTGTCCCCTCCCGGTCATGACCGGCGAAAACGGGAAGCATTGCGCGACTGGTTGAAACAGCGATCAGGGCAGCGCCTCCTTCGCGGCGGCGGCGACGAGCCGCGTGCCGGTCTCCCCGCGGAGGGCGGCAGCGAGCCTGTCGGCGGATGTGATCAGCACCTCCCGCCCGCCCAAGCGCAGGAAGTCGAGGGCGGCCTTGATCTTGGGGCCCATGCTGCCGGCCGGGAACTGGCCGGCGGCCAGATGGCCCTCCGCCTCCTCCGCGGTCATCCGGTCGACGAAGCGCTGGCCCGGCTTGCCGAAGTCGACCGCGACCTGCGGCACGCCGGTCGTGATGACGAAGAGGTCGACGCCGAGGCCGGTGGCAAGAAGCGAAGAGGCGAGGTCCTTGTCGACGACCGCTTCGACGCCACGGTAGCCGGCCGGCTCGGAAACGACGGGAATGCCGCCGCCGCCCGCCGCCACGACCAGGAAGCCGTCTCGCACGAGCGCTGCGATCGCCGCCAGCTCGAGGATCCGGAGCGGGCGCGGCGATGGAACGACGCGCCGATAACCCCGGCCGGAGTCCTCCACGATCGCC
>JALZAP010000235.1 GCA_030948245.1 Candidatus Dormiibacterota bacterium
GCATCAGCCCGATGGCCCCCGTGCTGGACAGCGCATCCTGGTTCCAGCCGCTCTCCCAATAGGAGACGGCGAGCGCGAAATTGGGATTGAGGTCGTGGCGCCGGGCCTGCTTGACGATGATCGCCTTCGCCGCTGCCCCTCGTAGGCCCGTCGGGGTGACTGGTCTAGGGGCGCTCGGTGCCGCCGCGGCGGGCGAGTCAGGCACCGTCAGCTTCTCGCCGGGGTAGATCAGGTCCGCGTTCCGGATCTGGTTGGCGCTGAGAAGCTTCGCCACCGTCGTGTTGTGGCTGTGGGCGATCGTCCAGAGGCTGTCGCCGGGCCTGACCACGTATTGGCCTGCCGAGGCCGAGACGGTCGCGAATACCGCCAACACCACACCCAGCGGCACAGCCGCAATCTTGAAAAGCCCCATAGAAACCAGCCCCGGACACGCTTTCGCGCCCTCGGCGAGGCGTTACTCTGCACCGCCGCGCCCCGATTCGTCAACCTCCAGACCTTTACAGAAGGCGCTATCCTGTCAAGGAATGGCCCTTGACACCTTGCGGTCCCGCGAGCACAACGTGGCGCTCCTCGAGCGCTACGGAAGCCTGCTCACCGCACACCAGCGAGAGGTGCTCGAGCTGCACCTCGGGAACGATTGGTCGCTGGCCGAGATCGCGTCCCGGCAGGGGGTTTCACGCTCCGCCGTCCACGACCTGATCCGCCGCTCGGTGCAGGTGCTGGAGGACAGCGAGCGACGGCTGGGCCTTCTCGCCGAGGCCGAGCGGCTGCGCGAGGAGCGGCGAGTCCTGGTCGGCGAGCTTGCCGAGCTGCGGCGCCGGATCACCCGGCTGGAGGCCCGGCTGGCCGATGTTTGAGACCCTGACCGAGCGGATCTCGGCCGCCCTGAAGAAGATGAACGGGCGGGGCGTGCTGCGCCCAGAGGACGTCGAGCTCGCCCTCCGCGAGGTTCGCCTTGCGCTGCTCGAGGCGGACGTGAACTTCCGAGTGGTCAAGGACTTCACCGACAAGATCCGGGAGCGCGCGGTGGGCGCCGAGGTCACCAAGAGCCTCAGCCCCGCCCAGCAGGTGGTCAAGATCGTCCACGAGGAGATCGTCCGCCTGCTCGGCGGAGGGGAGCCGGCGGTCGGGCTCCGCTATGCGCCGGCACCGCCCACGATCGTGCTGCTGGCCGGTCTCCAGGGCTCCGGCAAGACGACCACCTGCGTGAAGCTGGCGCTGCTCGCCCGCCGGGAAGGCCACCGGCCCGCCCTGGTCGCGCTCGACCTCCGCCGACCGGCCGCCGTCGACCAGCTCCGCCAGCTCGCGGATCGAGAAAAGATCCCCTTTTTCACGGGCGAGGGGCCGGTCGAGGAGATCGCTCGCCAAGCGGTCGCCGCTGCACAGAAGGCGGGTGCGGACTTCGTCGTCCTCGACACCGCGGGCCGTCTCCAGGTCGACGAGGAGCTGATGGACGAGCTGGCGCGGTTGAAGAAGGCGGTCAACGTCGCCGACACCCTGCTGGTGGCCGACGCGATGACGGGCCAGGAGGCGGTCAACGTCGGGATCGCTTTCGACGGGGCGATCGGGATCGATGCCGTGATCCTCACCAAGCTCGACGGCGACGCCCGAGGCGGCGCCGCTCTCTCCCTCCGGGCGGCGACCGGCAAGCCGGTGCGCTTCGCGGGAGTCGGCGAGAAGCCAGCCGACCTGGAGGTGTTCCATCCCGACCGGATGGCGTCGCGGATCCTCGGCATGGGCGACATGCTCACCCTGATCGAAAAGGCGCAGGCCTCGATCGACCAGGACACCGCGGCCCAGATGGAGCGCAACGTGCGCTCCGGCCGGATAACCTTCGATGACCTGCTGGTCCAGATGCGCCAGCTCCGACAGATGGGCCCGCTCGAAAACGTGGTCGCCATGCTCCCGGGCGCGGGGAAGCTGAAGGACCAGGTGGCCGGCCCGGAGGCCGACCGGGAGGTTCGCAAGATGGAGGCGGTCATCCAATCGATGACCCAGGCCGAGCGAAGCCACCCGGATCGGATCGACGGCTCTCGGCGGCGGCGGATCGCCCGCGGCAGCGGCACCCAGGTGGCCGACGTCAACCGGGTGCTCAAGTCACGGGAGCAGATGGAGCTGTTGATGAAGCAGCTGACCGGCGGCAAGGCCGGCAAGGGCGGCGGCTTTGACATCGGGAAGTTGACGGGGATGCGGCCCCGCTGAAATGAGATTTCGACCGCAGGTTCTGGAGGATGTGACGGCCGACAGGGGGGAAGTCCCCCCTTGCTAGAAAGCGTGGAGCTTCACAGACCGATCGATAGTTAATGGAGGATATGACTTGGTAAAGATCCGACTCAGGCGCATGGGCGCTAAGAAGAGGCCGTTCTATCGGCTCGTCGTCGCGGATGCACGCTCGCCGCGGGACGGCCGGTTCATCGAGCAGCTCGGCATCTACGACCCGCTGACCTCGCCGGCGACGATCCGGATCGACGGTCCCAAGGTGCAGGAATGGCTCGCCAAGGGGGCCCAGCCGTCGGACGCCGCCCGGAGCCTTCTCCAGCGGGAGGGGATCATCCAGGGCGCCGCCATCCGGCATCCGAAGGCGGTCAACGTCGGCGCGATGAAGAAGGAGCCCAAGCCGGCCGCGAAGCGGGTCGAGGCGGAGGCTGCACCGGCAGAGGCGGAGGCTGCTCCGGCAGCGGCGGATGCCGAGGCCGAGGCCGAACCAGTGCTCGCTGAGCCGGAAGCCGAAGCGGCGACCGAGCCGGAAGCCGAAGCGACCACCGAAGTGGCGACCGAGGCGGCGGCCGAGCCCGAGGCTGAAGCGGAGGAGGCGGCGGAGCCGGCTGTCGAGGCGGCTGCCGAACCCGCCCACCCTGCGCAAGCACCGGCCACCGAGGAGAAGGCTTAGGTGGCCGACGTCGGGCGCCCTGGCGGTTTCCGTCCCCAGCGGCTCGGCGGCCCGGAGGGTGGTGGCGGCCGGCCACCGTTCGACCGCGAGAGGGGCGGGTTCAACCGCGGCCCCAGCGGACCCCCGGTGGACTACCGGGCGCTGGTCGAGTTCGTCGCCAAGTCGATCGCCGAGAAGCCGGACGAGGTCGTGGTGGAGTCCTTCGAGCGCTCCCGCGGCACCATCTCGGTGACGGTGAAGATGGCCGAGGAGGACATCGGCAAGCTGATCGGGAAGGGGGGCCGGAACATCGAGGCGCTCCGCTCCCTGGTCCGCGCCGCCTCCCTCCGAGAGCGCCGCCGGGTGTTCGTGGATCTTGCCTGAGTTCGTGCGCGTCGGCCAGGTGACCGGGCCGTTCGGCCTTGCGGGTGCGGTCAGGGTGTATCCCTTGACCGATTTCGAGGATCGCTTCGCGCCCGGCGCTGAGCTGTTCATGGACGGTAAGCCGCACCGGGTCGAATGGTGGAAGCCGGGCCACCCGACGGTCACTCTGAAGCTGGCGGGGATCGACAACCGGACCTTCGCCGAGCTACACCGAGGCCGGTACCTGGAGGTGCCGGCCGATGCCGTGCACCGCTTGCCAGAGGGCGCCTTCTACCACCACCAGCTGGTGGGCCTGGCGGTGGCGACCGCCTCCGGCCGCGACCTCGGCCGCCTGGTCGAGGTGCTGGAGCGGCCGGCCCACGACGTCTGGGTGGCGCGCCTGGACAACGTCGAGCACCTGGTGCCGGCGACCCGTGAGTCGGTGCTCGAGGTCGACCTCGAGGCGTCCCGGGTGGTGGTGGCTGACTGGCTAATGGACACGGAGGAGGCCTGAGTGGCCAAGCGCTTCGACGTCCTCACCATCTTTCCGGGCATGTTCG
>JALZAP010000016.1 GCA_030948245.1 Candidatus Dormiibacterota bacterium
ACCTTTTCCAGCCGCAGACGGCTACCTACTTCTGCCCGGTGGCGATGACGGACGCCGCCGCCCGCGTGCTTTCCGACTTCGGCCCCGACGACCTGTGCCGGCGCTGGCTCCCTCACCTCGTCAGCCGCAACCCGGCCGAGGCCTGGACCGCCGGCCAGTGGATGACCGAGCAGCAGGGCGGCTCCGACGTGGGCGCGAACGCGGTCGCCGCCCGGCGCGAGAACGGCGGCTGGCGGCTCCACGGCCGCAAGTTCTTCTGTTCCAACGTGGGCGGCGAGATGGTCCTGGCCCTCGCCCGGCCGGAGGGCTCCTGGAGCGGAACGCGCGGCCTCGGCCTCTTCCTGATCCCCCGCCTACTGACCGACGGAAGTCGCAACAGCTACCGGATCGACCGCCTCAAGGACAAGCTGGGAACCCGGGCGATGGCCACCGGCGAGGTCACCCTGGAAGGCGCTCATGCGGAGCTGGTCGGCGAGCTCGAGCACGGCTTCGGACAGATGACGCCGATGCTCAACATCACGCGCCTCCACAACGCCGTCTCCTCGGTAGCCGGGATGCGCCGCGGCGTCATGCTGGCTCGTGGCTACGCGAGACAGAGGAGAGCCTTCGGCCGGTTGCTCGAGGATCAGCCGCTCCACCGCCAGCTGCTGGTCGAGCTGGCCGTCGACGCCGAGGCCTGCCTGCTGCTGGCGATGCGCCTCGCCGAGCTGCTCGGCCGGGTCGAACAGCGGGTCGCAAGCGAGCAGGAGGCGAACGTCTTCCGGCTTGGCACCTCGCTGACCAAGCTCTACACGGCGAAGCGCGCGGTCGCGGCGGCCTCCGAGGTTGTCGAAGCTTTCGGCGGGCAGGGCTACATGGAGGACACCGGCCTGCCGCGCCTACTCCGGGACGCCCAGGTACTGCCGATCTGGGAGGGGACGACCAACGTGCTCTCCCTCGACGCCCTCCGCGTGCTCGCCAAGCCGGGCATCGGCGAGGCCTTCCTCGCTGAGCTGGAACGCCTGGGCTCTCCTTCCCGCGACCGGGTGGCGGATACCTTCGCCGCGATCGCGGGCCGTGACCCGGAAGCCGCCCAGGCCTCGGCTCGGAGGCTGGCCTTCGAGCTGGCGGAAGCCTGGATCGAGGGCCTGCTGAGGGAAGGCGCCGGATCCGGTCCACGGGAGGCGCGGGTTGCCGAGCTTTGGCGGTCCCCTGCGGTGGCGACCGGTGCCGACCTAGCCCTTGTCGTTGACGGGGGGTGATATTTACGGGCCCCCTGAGGTAAAGTGCGTTGTATTGCCTAGCTGTGTGCAGTTTTGCCGAGGAGTAGACATTTGAGCGGTCCAGATCGGCTGCTGGGCATCCGTGAGGTGGCCGAAATGTTCGGTGTCGATATCTCGACCATCCGGCGCTGGGAGACCGCCGGCTACCTCCGCTCGGTCCGAATCGGCGAGCGCGGCCACCGGCGCTACCACGCAGCTGACATCAACGAGCTCATCGAGAGCCGGGCCGAGATTGAAGAGCGGGCCGAGGCCTAGCTGAAGACTTTGGCCAGCTCGTAGAGTTCGGCCGGCACCCGGCGCTGCTCCGCGACAACCTCCTTCAGAGGGATCACAACGACATCGCCGTCGCGCCGAATTGGGATGAGCCCTGACTTGCCGTCGGCCAGGAGGTCCGCCGCGGCGGCCCCGAGCCGAGTCGCCCAGATCCGGTCGACGCTCGAGGGTGTACCGCCTCGCTGCAGGTGGCCGAGCACGGTGACCCGAGTCTCGAACCCGGTGACCGCCTCGATGTGCCGGCTCAGCGAGTCGCCGACGCCGATTCTCGAGAGCTGGACGTGGCCGAAGGCGTCGGTCTTCTGCTCGCCCGCGTCGAAGCCCTGCAGCTCGGGCATCTTGATCCCTTCGGCGACCACGATGATGCTGAAGAAGCGGCCTTCGCCGCGCCGCCGGTGAAGGTGCTCGACGACCTCCTCGAGGGAGACCGGGAACTCCGGGATGATTATCATGTCGGCCCCGCCGGCGAGGCCTCCCGCCATCGCGACCCAGCCGGTGTCCCGTCCCATCACCTCGACGACCATCACCCGGTGGTGGGCGGAGGCCGTCGTATGAAGCCGGTCGAGCGCTTCGACGACGACACCGACAGCGGTGTCGAAGCCGATGCAGAACTCGGTCGCGCTGAGGTCGTTGTCGATCGTCTTGGGCACGCCGACGACCGGGAAGCCGTTCTCACTGAGGGCCACCGCGACGGACAGCGTGTCGTCGCCGCCGATCGCGACCAGGCCGTCGATCCCGAAGCGCTTCAGGGTCTTGATGGCGCGGGCGATGCCGTCCTGCTCCTTGAGCGGGTTGGTGCGGGAGGTGCCCAGGATGGTGCCGCCCGTCGGCAGGATGCCGCGGGTCGATTGCGGGGTCAGGTCCTCGATCTCGCCCTCACCCAATAGGCCGGCCCAGCCGTTCTTGATCCCGCTGACCTTCAGGTTGCGGCTGAAGGCACGGCGCGCCACCGCCCGGATCGCGGCGTTGAGACCGGGCGCGTCGCCACCACCGGTCAGGACCCCGATACGCATCCGCACTATTTTGAAGGGCATGACACAGCTGACGCCCGCCGAGCTGGCCGAGCACGACCCCGGAGCCGGGGACGCAGCCCGTCGCGCGGCCGCCGTCCCACCGGTGCCGGGGCCGATCCGGGTTGCCGGCGGAGGCGAGATTCGCGTCGGCACCGCGTCCTGGACCGACCCGACGATGACCGCGGCCGGGGTCTTCTATCCGCCCGAGGCCAACAACGCCGAGGAGCGGCTGCGCTACTACGCGAGCCAGTTTCCGATCGTCGAGGTCGACGCCTCCTACTACGCCATCCCCGCGGCTGAGACCGCCCGGCTCTGGGTCGACCGGACGCCACCCGGCTTCGTCCTCGATATCAAGGCGCACGCACTGATGACCGGCCAGCCGTCGGAGGTGAAGCGGCTGCCGAAGGCGATCCGGGAGTCGCTGCCCGAGGAGCAGGCGGCCAAAGCGCGGATCTATGGCAAGGACCTTCCCGCCGAGCTTTACGACGAGGTCTGGGCGAGCTTCGGCCGCGCCATCGAGCCGCTGAAGGAGGCAGGCAAGCTGGGCGCGGTCTTCCTCCAGTTCCCGCGCTGGGTATTTCCCTCCAACGAGAACCGCGAGCTCCTCCTCGACGCCCGCCGCAGGCTTGGCGTGGAAGTGGCAGCCGAGTTCCGGAACGCCTCTTGGTTCAACGAGAAGAACGCCGAGCGCACCTTGAAGTTCCTGGAGGAGAACAAGATCCCCTACGTGATGGTCGACGGCCCGCAGGGGCTCAAGTCCAGCATCCCGCCCCTCACCGCGGTCACCTCGCCGGAGCTGGCGGTGATCCGCTTCCATGGCAGGCGGACCGATCTCTGGGAGAAGCCCGACATCCCGGTCGTCGAGCGTTTCCGCTACCTCTACGACGAGGACCAGCTGGCGGACTGGGTACCCCGGATCAGGCAGGTGGCGCGTGCCGTGAAGCAGACCCACGTGCTGCTGAACAACTGCTTCAGCAACTACGGGACGACCAACGCCCGCGAGCTGGCCGACTTACTTCGCGAGCAGCTCGGAGACTGAGGCGGCCCGGCGCCCCACCCTGCCCTCCCGCAAGTGGGAGGTTGACACGGTGCCTCCACCGCAAGAGGGGAGGCCCAGAGGCGGAAAAGCGCCGCGCTTCGCGCGGGTTACTCAGCGAACCAGACGAAGTCGGTCGTCGGCGAGCAGCCCATGTACTCGTTCCCGTCTGTCTTGGGCATGCTGACCGAGATTGTCACCGCATGCGAGTTGCCCGATTTCCAGCTGCCCGGCAGAACGAGCACGTCCTGGCTGGCGCCGTGGCCGGCGACGAAGCCGGCCAGCGTTCCGTGGTAGACCGCGGCACCGTCGCTGCTGGCGGTCAGGTCGTAGCCCCTGCCGGGGTCGGCCGCGGTGCACAGCGCGAGGGCCGCCGGGCCCTGGGGCTGGTAGTTCTGCGCGAACAGTCCGACCACACCGGCGGTCGCGCTTCCCGAGAAGGTCAAGGTGGTGGTCCGTGCCTGCGCCGGCGATCCGGGGTAGAGGACCTGGCTCCCATCGAAGAGGCTGCCCGCGGCCGAGCTCTCGAGATGGGGGTGGCCGTTCACGACGCCGGCCTGGGCCGAAGCGCCAAGGACAAGGGCGGATGCGACGCCGATGGCGATGGCGCCGAGCTTGATCGCCGCGACGAGGTGGAGCACGAGTGCCATGCTCGGCGCCGCCTCCGTTGCTCCGGCGTGGCGCTCCCCTCCCCAAGTGAGGCGATCGGAGTCAGCCTTCCGTCACCCCACCGTCAGGGTCGGAAATGTGACTGCCCCGGGTCTTAGCCCTGGGCCACCTTCCAGGTGATGCTGAAGTCGGCCTTCCGGCCCTGGAACTCGTTGCCGACCGACGGATCGAGCTCGATCGCAAAGGTGTAGGGGATGCCCGCTGCGAGCTGGTCCACGGCGAGGCTGATCGGGTTGTTGGGTCCATCCTGCTTGGCGAGGTCGACGATCGTCCCTCCGATGCCGAGGGGGCAGGAGCCCGCGGCCCGGACCGGAAAGTAGCAGAAGTCGTGGGCGTCATCGTGGATCGAGATCCAGGTCGCCGAGCAGAGGTCCCCGGTGCCGCTGAAAGTGGGGTTTGCGGTGCCGCTCGTGCAGGGACCGTTCGCCCACAGCTGGAGCGTCTCAGCCGGCACGGTGCCCTGGTTCCTGATCGTCACCACCGCTTGGTAGGTGGTCCCGGGTGTCAGCTCCTGTTTGAAGAGCCCGTCGCAGCTCACTACTGCGGCGGAGGACAGGCAGGGATGGCGGTTGTTGACCTGGTTGCTGAGGATCAGCGCGCCGGCGGTGAAGGTCGCTCCCGGGTTGACCGTGGTCGCGTTGAGGGTTGCCAGCGTGGTCCCGAGAAGGGACACCGTCGCCAGCAGCGCCAGGAGCGTGACGAAGGTGCGGAAGTTGACCGCGACCAGGGGCGCGGCGGGGAAGCGGCGACGCCGCTCCTGGGTCCCGGCAGCGTCACTCATGTCGCGACCCGGCTCCGGCCCGGGCGCCAGTAGCCGCCCGCAGCGACCAGCGCGACGAGCAGGATCAGCGGGATCCACCACCACCACGGGACCGCCGGCCGGGCGTTCCAGTAATAGGTGTAGCCGAGCGGGACGCCGGCAGACCCGCTGTTGCGCACTTCGAGGTGGAGCTTCTGCGCTTCGCCCGGTTGGAGAGCCAGGAGAGGTCCGATCGAGCTGCGCAAGGGGCCGCTGTAGAGCGTCGCGCCGTCGGACAGCCGCAGGATGCTCACGGTCAGCGTCGTCGGAAAGGAGGTGGGCGTTCCATTGGAGAGCTTCGGCTGGAGCGTCACCTCGATCGGAAGCCAGCCACTGTCGGCCAGCGTGAGGTCACCGGAGGCGACTCCGCCGGCGGGCACCGCGCCGGGCAGCACCGAGTGCTCGTTGTGATCGTTATCGAGCCGGACCAGGAAGCCCGACATGACCAGGATCAGGACGACGAGGAGAAGCCCGAGGGCGACATAAAGCGAGGCCGCCGAGCGGCGGCGGGCGGCGTCGTCCGGGCCCGTCTGGATGGCGGCCGGGGCCTGCGCGCTCACGAGCTCAGCCCGCCCCCGCGGGCCTCCTGGGCCACCACATCTCGTACAGGAACAGGCCGCCCAGAAGGATCGCCGGGATGACCAGGAAGAGGATCCGGCCGAGCGGCGACTGAAGCCAGGCCAGCAGGAAACCGATGCCGGGGACCGTGAACCAGAGCTTGTAGCCGTTGCCCGAGGCGGGAACCCGCCAGCTGTCGCTGGCCGGGTTGGCATCGCCCTTGGTTATGAAGGAAAGGCCGCCCGGGCCGCTCTCCACCTCCACCACCCGGTGGGTGACCAGCTGGGAGGTGTCGGACGGCTTCTGGAAGGTGATCACGTCGCCCTTCTTCACATCCTTTGCCGCCACCGGTACGTCGACGATCACGGAGCCTGTGTGGATCGCGGGCTCCATCGAGCCGGAATAGACGGTGAGCGTCTTATAGGGCAGCACGAGGGGGCCGATCGTCAGCAGGAGCAGGGCGAGCACCGCCAGCCCGGCGAAGATGAAGCCGACAACGGAGAGGAGGCGCGTCGGCAGGGCGGCGGAGGCGGTCGGGACGATTTCCTCCGTCCCCGAGGGCTCACCGGGCGACTGGATCAACGTTGGCGGCAATCTTAGTTCAGTTATCTCGGTGGGACGCAGGATGTCGGGTGGTCGCAGCATCTCAAGTACTACTTGAAGGCTGCCATCACGGCGGACCACAGGAACGCGTTGGTGTCGGTGAACGTCTCGCTCGCGACGGCGGCGGGGAGATTCACCCGGTAATCGGAGTAGTCGCCATGCAGGTTGTCGGTGAAGAGGTTGGTCGAGCCGGCGCCCGGCGTGTAGGCAGAGCCTGCCGCGCCGCTGGACTCGACGCCAGTGATCACCAGCTCGTTGGCCACCGATGTCGCTGCTGCCGTCGTGAGCGTCACGCTCGTCGTCGCCGGCGTGACGGCCCTCACGCCGGTCTTGTCGAGCGGCGTGACCGTTGAGATGTTCTTCCACTCGGTCATCTGCGCGATGCCCTGATTGCCGGCCGCCATCGTGAAGGCGGCGCTGCTGATGCCGCCCGGGTTGCTGGGGTAGTACCAAATCTCAGAGCGGCAACAGCCGGGCTGGTTGACGCCATTTGCAATGACCCACCCGGCCGGCGCGGTCGACTGAGTGGCGCTGGCACCGGCGTTGACGACCGCGACCAGCAGGTTGCCGGCCGTGCTCGCCGCGGGCAGCGTCGGGGTGACGACATTGCCGGGGCTGAGAGGCGTCCCGGCACCTGTCTGCACATTCACGACCCCGAGCCGGACGCTGGCGATCGCGAGCGCGGTGGTGCTCGTCCACTGCGGTGCGGCCGCCCAGGGCGGGCCGCCGGCGGAGCTGTAGCCGGTCTGGATCAGGTAACACACGAATGTGCCGGGAGCGCCCTGAGCGAACGCTCCGACGTCGGTGAGGGTCACCCCTGCCGTGCTGCCGACGACCGTCACGTAAGACGCGATGGCGACCGGACAGGCGCCGCTGGCGCCGTTGTTGCGAGCGCGGATGAGGTAGCCCTGGCCGTTCATCGGGCTGGCGGCAGTCCAGGTGAGCACGACCTTGCTCGGCGTGTAAGCCCCGGCGGCGGCGGTCGGCGAGACAAGGGTCAGCGCCGTCACGGTGTTGGCCCCGTTGGTGGTCATACCGATGATCGCCGCGATGGCGACCTGGGCGGAGAAGATCAGCAGGACGCCGGCCACCGCCAGTGAGGCGAGGAAGCTGATCCCGCGGCGGGCCGGTCGCTCAACCGGAGCCGGCAACGATCGAGCCGGCATGGCGCCGGCCAGGGCTCTTGCCGGAAGAACCTCACGACGCCCGCGGGGCAGCGGAGCCATGTCCTTGCCTGGACTCTTTATGGCTGGGCGTACCAGATCAGGTCGCTCTGCGACTGGCAGCCCTGCAGGGTGTTGCCCGCCGCGGCGTCCAGGTGGACCTTGATGTTGTAAATCGAGTTGTCGTTGGTCGCCCAAACGCCGGCGGCGCCGGAGCCGTTGACGCCGCCCTTCGGCTTGAGCCCGTTGGCCGAGGTCGTGTAATTGGTGGCGAAGTTGTCCAGCGTGCCCTGCGGTGCGACCTGGGTACCGACCGGGAAGGCCTGGGTGGCGACCTGGCTGACGACCGGGATGCTGGTCGCGCCGAGCGCGACGGCGGCCGAGGTCGTGAATTGCTGGTAGGTGCCGCTGGCGGCCGTGTAGAGGATGATCTGAGCACCGTTGGCGAGGGCCGCCGTCGTGGCGCTGACGGTAACCGTCGTCACCGTCGCGCCGTTGAGGATGGCGGCGGTGGTCAGCGTGTTCTGGACGGGATAGAGGAGCGCCGGGCTCGCCGCACCGACGCTGACCAGCAGGTCGATCCCGGTGCCTGGGTTGCCGGCGCCGGCTGCGGGCGCGGTGCAGAGCGCCGAGCTCGCTCCCGTCTTGGCCGTGTAGTTGGCCGCGTAGAGCCGGAAGTCGGTGGTCGGGCTGAGTGAGCCGGTGTAGGTGATCGTCACGTTGTTCGAGATGTCGACCGCGCTCGGCTTGAGCGCGCCCGTGTTGGCGGCGCCGAAGAGCGTCGCACAGGTGCCGTTGTTGGTCGACGCCGCGCAGTTCGCGCCGGCGATGACGGTGCCGGCCACGTTGGTCATCGTCACCGTGCCGGTCTGGAAGGTGTTGTTCGCCTGGGTCGTCGTCGCGTTGAAGGTGGCGAGGGTTCCTCCCTGGTGGAAGACGGACCCGAGGCCGCCCAGGATGACGAGGCTGACGAGCGCCTTCTGGAACAGCTTGCTGGCGCGGCCTGGTGACCGTGCCGGCAGCGGGGCGGCTTTGGCGGTGGCGGTCGCGGCGAGCCGGGGGATTGACCGCGCCGTGTGCGGTGTGATCCGGAGGGCCGCGACCGGCTGCGACACCCCGGCGGCGGCATCGGCCGTCGTCGGGGTGTTCAGCTGCCGGAAGGTGTTGAGGGTCCCGCAGCTGCACCGGAAGCTGTCGCTTCCAGGCTGGACGGCAGTCCAGCTTCCGCAGACTCCGCACGGGACCCTCATTTCAAAAACCCTTCTATGTCCAGTGACCGCTGGGTTACTGAGCGGTCCAGGTGAACGTCATCGACATGCCGCGGCCCATCATCGCGTTGGTGCTGCTGGCGTTCGGCAGCATCGCGCCGAGGATGAAGTTGCGGCCGGGGGCCAGGGTCAGCGCGCCGAGATTGAGCGGGGTGGCGGCCGGGAACTGGGTGTCGAATCCACCGGCTCCGTCGAGCGTGGTGGCGGCACCGGCGCCGAAGCCGCAGCCGGTGAAGTTGTTGGGTCCGGGGGTCGTGAACGAGCCGGCGGCGTTGCCGAAGTAGCAGTTGGTGACGGCGGTCGGCCCTGCACCCGGGTTGAAGCTCGCCACTTCGGCGATCATGAACTGGATCTGGGGACACGCCGGGGTGGCGCCGTTGTAGCCGTTGACGGGGGCGGCGACGTCACTGCAGACGGTGGTCGAGAGCTTGAGCAGCGCCCCGCTGATGTCGCCGGCGTTGCGAAGGGTGACGTTGTGGTACTGCGCGCTGCCGCTGCCGATGCCGGCCCCCGAGAAGATGCTCGGCGCGGTCGAACAGGCGGCGCTGTTGGTCGTGATGACGGCGGCGCTCGAGAAGCACTCGGCGGCGGCGTCGGTCTTGTTGCCGAGCACCAGCACGCCCGTCGTGATGCCGCTCGTCTGGGTCAGCGTCGCATTGAAGCTGGCGAACGTACCGGTCGAGAGAAGCGTCGAGAGGACGCCGAGCAGGAGCAGCCCGACGAGCCATTTCTTCATGGCACCCGTCTTGCTGGCTCCGGCCCCGCCTGGGGTTTTTGCCGGTCCGCCGGCGGTCTGGATGTCGCTCATTTGTGTAAGAACTCCTTTCTCTTGAATGAATCTATGAATGAATAGCTGACGGCAATAAAGGAAATCTGTTGCGCTTACTGCGCGAACCAGGTGAAGGTCATCGACATGCCGCGTCCCTGCATCTGGTTGACGCTGTCCGCGTTGGATAACGACGCACCGATGATGTATTTGCGGCCCGCGGTCGTCAGCGGGCCCAGGTTGAGCGCGCCGGTACCGGTCAGGTAGGTCGAGTCGAAGCCACCGGCGCCATCGAGCGTGGTGGCGGGAAGCGTCCCGAAGCCGCAGCCGGTGAAGTTGTTCGGCCCTGGGGTGGTGAAGGTCTTGGTGTTGTCTCCGAAGTAGCAGTTGGTGACCGCGGTCGGGCCGGCGCCGGGCGCGAAGTTGGCGACCTCGGCGACCAGGAACTGGACCTTCGGGCAGGCCGGGGTGGTTCCGGCGTAGCCGTTCACCGGGGCAGCGACGTCGCTGCAGGCGGTGGACGAGAGCGTCAGCACGGCGTTGGTCAAGTCGCCCGCGTTGCGCAGCGTGAGGTTGTGGAACTGCGGCGTGCCGCTGCCGATCGAGCCCGAGAAGATGCTGGGAGCGGTCCCGCAGGCGGCGCTGTTGGTCGTAATCGCGGCACCGCTCGAGAAGCACTCGACTGCCGCGTCGGTCTTGTTGCCGAGCACGAGGACGCCGGTGGTGATGCCGCTGGTCTGGGTGAGCGTTGCGTTGAAGCTCGCGAAAGATCCACCGCTTGCTGCCGCGGCGAGCGCGCCAACGACGAGCATCCCGACGAGGAACTGCCTGTACTTCGTCGTCAGCTTGCCGGCGTTCTTCTGGGGCACATCGCCAGACGCGTCAGCGCCGTGTCCCTTGGGTTTGATGACCATTTCAGCAGCGTCAGGTTGTAACGAGTCACCGACAGATCACCGACATCTCGCGTTCAGAGCACGATGAACTGCGCAGGTCCAGCGCCAGCAGACTCCCTTGTTCTGGGACCTTTGAACTCGTTTGTTCCGCGGGAGGCGCTCACGGACGGCTCGCCGTTGCCGCCGTCGGTCAGCTCTTGCTCTTGCCCCAGGCCCGCGGTTTGCGCGGCTTCGCCTGCTTGCGCTCGGCGCCGGGAAGGTCCGGCAGGGACTGCTTCAGCTCCTGGACCGGTCCGAAGAGATCGCCCAACTCCTCGTGGCGAGCCAGCACCTCATCGCTCAGGAAGCTGAGCAGATCGGGATCCTTCTTTTCGAGACATTCCTCGACCTCGTCCCAGGCGAGCGGGGTCGACACCGTTGGAAAGTCCTTCGCGCGCAGCGAGTACACACCCACGGTGGTCTTGATGCGGTCGTTCTGGCTCCAGTCGACGAAGACCTTCCGCTCGCGCGCGACCTTGCTCATGCTCGACAGGACGAGCTCTGGATGCTGCTTCTCGAGCAGCTCGGCGATCGCGTGGGCGAAGGGCTTGGTGTCCTCGTAGGTGACGTTCGTGTTGAGTGGAATGTAGAGCTGCAGGCCCTTCGAGCCCGAGGTCTTGGGAAAGGTCTTGATCTTCAGCTGGGAGAGCAGGTCGCGGATCCAAAGGCCGACCTGGCAGCACTCGACAATCGTCGCCGGCGGGCCCGGGTCGAGGTCGAAAACCATCATTGTGGGCACCGACATGTCATCGGCAAAGGAGAGGTTGGTGTGCAGCTCGAGGTCGGCTAGGTTGGCCAGCCAGACGAGCGCCGGCAGGTCGTTGCAGAGCGTGTAGTCGATATTGCGGCTGTTGCCCTCGCTCCAGACCGCCTTCGTCTTCACCCAGTCCGGCCGGTGCTTGGGGCTCTGCTTCTCGTAGAAGAAGGGCTGGTCGACGCCGTTGGGATAGCGCTTCAGCGTCAGTGTGCGGTTACGCAGGTGGGGCAGGACCGCGGGCGCGATCCGCGTGTAGTAGTCGATGACCTGCCCCTTCGTGAACCCCGCCTTGGGATAGAGGACCTTGTCGAGGTTGGAGAGCTTGAGCTTCTTCCCCTCGACGACGACCTCGACCGAGTTGGGGGTCAGTGTCCTGAGTCCGACATTCGGCGAAGCCTCGCCGCTGAGGGCGTCAAGATCAAGGCGCCGTCGAGTGACGCAGCACCCGCTCGACGCCGAGTGGCGGCCCAGGCAGATTTGTCGAATGTTGGGCTCGGGACACTACGCCGACTTGCGTTTGCGGGCCGTCTTGGCCGGCTTCTCCTCCTCGCTCTCACCATCGCGACGGGTCTTGGCGGCGGCGAGACTCGCTTCGAGGGCGGCCATCAGGTCGACGACCGGCGCCTGCTCCTCCTCCTCGTCAGCGACGACGACCTCCTGGCCCTCGGCTTTGCGCTCGATCATCTCGAGCACGCGCTCCCGGTAGTCGTCCCGGTAGCGCTCCGGCTTGAAGTCGTCAGCGAGCGAGTCAATGAGCTGCTGGGCCATCGCGAGCTCGCGGTCAGTGACCTCGACGTCCTCGGGCAGACCCTCTAGGGTGTCCGGGCTGACGACCTCGTCGGCGTAGAGCATCGTCTCCATGGAGAGCGCATTCCTGAGAGGCCGCAGCGCGACCAGGTGCTGCTTCTGACGCAGCACGACGCGGGCGATGGCGACCTTCTTGGACTTCCGCATCGCCTCCAGGAGCAGCGCATAGGCCTTGCCCGCGCCCTTCTCGGGGACCATGTAGTAGGTCGAGTCGAAGTACACCGGATCGATCTCGTCGAGGTCAACGAAGTCAAGGATGTCGACCGTGCGCGAGGCCTTCGGGTCGAGCGAGTCGAGCTCCTCCGGAGTGATCATCACGTACTTGTCACGGGAGATCTCGTAGCCCTTGACGATGTGCTCCATCGGCACCTCCTCGCCGTCCTTCGAGCAGACGCGCTTCTGCTGGACACGGGCGCCGTCCTTGTCGTGCAGCTGGTGGAAGCGAACATCCTTCTGGGACGTGGCCGTGAAGAGCTTGATCGGCACGTTGACCAGTCCAAAACTGATGGCTCCGCTCCAAATGGCTCTGGGCATAATCGAGACCTACCTCCTGGCGAACGGGACACGCTCTTGTGCTTTAGCCGTCCGAGTACTTGCTTCTACCTCTCAGTATGAAGCGTGCGCAGGCTAGCACCGACGTGCGGTCATTGGACTGCCTGCTTTTTCTGACGTCCGAAGAAGCCGTCCTTGGGACGGGCGTGGCAGTGGAAATGGTCCGGGATCTGGCGCATGACGGGGTCGAACCAGAAGCCCTCGGGGTACTCGGCCGCCGCCACCAGGCCGAGCTGCTCGAGCATCGCCTGCCGCTCCGCCGGCTCCGGCATGCCGTGCCGGCGCCATACCACCATCGGGGTGGAACAGATCTGGCAGTCGGCGATCCAGCAGACCTCCGACTCGTGGTACCAGCGCGTGATCCGCTCCGCCCGGCAGAGCGGGCAGCTCGCCTCGGGCATCGGTCTACCTCGAGCCGGTCGTCGCCAGGAGCCGGGTAGGGTCGGCGAAGACGGCGTTGGTTGCCCGGCTGACGGCGAGCCCGCCGTCGAGCTCGTCGAGCACCTTGCGCACGGTATCCGCGGGCGCCGGCGCCAGGAGCACGCAGCGCGACGAGCCGATGCCCGCGAGGGAGACCCTGCGATGAATCCTTTCGGCGACCACCCAGCCCGCGGCATAACTCGTTTCGAGCAGCAGGACGAGAACCTCGGCCTCGCCGCGGTCGGTGACCACGTCCTGCCTGCGAACCGCTCCTGCCGCCAGCTGGCGGAGTGCTTCCCGTGCGTCGATCGAGTCGATCCCTGCCTGCGGGTCGAGACCGACGAGCGCGACGCAGAGCGGCCGGCCGAACTCGGCCGCCAGCCGCAGCTCCTCGTCGAACCGGATCATCGCGTCGGCGGTCGGCAGGAGGCCGCCGATCGGCACCGCCGAGAAGCTGAGCGCGACGGGGTCACCTGCAGGGCTCTCAAGGCCGTGCTGCAGTCCGCCGATCAGCTGGCTGCCGAAGGC
>JALZAP010000236.1 GCA_030948245.1 Candidatus Dormiibacterota bacterium
CCTCTCGCCCGCGTGGTCCTCGAACTGGAGGAAAGTGATCGCCCCGGTCGTCTCGGTCAGCCCGTAGACCTGGGTGAAGCGGCACCTGAAGGTGTCGATCGACCGCTGGAGCACGGCCTGGGAGATCGGAGAGGCACCATACAGGACGTTCTTCAGGGTGGAGTAGTTGCGGCCCTGCGATTCCGGCAGCGAGGTCAGGAAGAGCAGGGCTGCCGGGACCAGGAAGGCGGTCTCAACCTTCTGCTGCTCGAAGTTGTCGAGCACCTGCTGCGGGATGAACTCGCTCATCAGCACCGCGCAGCTGCCCGTCAGCATCGCCGCCAGGGCCCAGCCGCAGCCACCGATGTGGTAGAGCGGCATCGCGACCAGGGCTCGCCCTCCGACCCTTGTCTCCGGCACCTCGGTGGCGAAGACCGAGGTCAGACCGAAGAGGTTTTGGCCGGTCAGCATCGCGCCCTTGGGCAGGCCGGTGGTCCCCGACGTGTAGAGCTGCCACATGACGTTCCGCTCGTCGTCGCGGTGCGGATCGCCGTCGCCACCACGCGGCAGCTCATTGAAACCGACGACCCTGACACCGGCCGCGTCGGCCTGGCTCCGGAAGCCTTCGCCGGCGACGATGGCGACGGCCTCGGCGTCACCGACCACCTTGGCGACCTCGTCGCCGGTCAGCCGCCAGTTGACCGGCGTGGCGATTGCACCCGCCTTGTCGAGGGCGTAGAGCAGCTCGATGTAATCGTCGGTGTTCTTGTCGAGGATCGCCACGTGGTCGCCCGGCTTCACTCCGAGCTTGGAGACGAGGCCGCCGGCGAGTGCCGAACTGCTCTCATCGAGCTGTCCCCAGGTGCGGGTGCGGCCCTCGAACCAAGTGGCCTCGAGGTCAGGCTGCCGGCGGGCCCACCAGCGCGCGACCTCCGCAACTGTTCTCATGCGCGAGATCGTAAGGCCGCCGCGGCCAGCGCGGGACTACCGCTTCGTGTACTGGGGAGCCTTGCGGGCCCTCTTCAGGCCGTATTTCTTTCGCTCCTTCTCGCGCGAGTCGCGCGTCAGAAGGCCCGCCTTCTTGAGAACCGGACGGAGCTCGGGGTCGTTCTCCAGCAGCGCCCGGGATATCCCATGTGCGACCGCCCCGGCCTGGCCCGACTTGCCGCCGCCGATGACCTTGACGGAGGCGTCGAAGCGCTTGGTGTCGACGACCCGGAAGGGGGTCATCACCACCAGCTCGAGGGTCCGGCGGCCCAGGTACTGGAGCGCCGGCTTCTCGTTGATGGTGATCCTGCCCTCGCCCGGCAGCAGACGCACGCGCGCGACCGCCGTCTTCCGCCGGCCGGTTCCGTAGCCTGCCTGCTGCTCGTTAGCCAAGGTCGATGTCTCCTGCTGCGTTGAACTTGATGGCCTTGGGTTGCTGCGCGGTGTGCTCGTGCTCAGGGCCGGCGTAGACGCGAAGGCGCTTCAGCATATCGGCGCCCAGCGTGTTGCGCTGCAGCATCCCCTTGACGGCGTTGGTGATCGGGAAGGTGGGATCAAGCTCCTGGGCCCGGCGAAGCGTGCGCGTCCTGAGGCCGCTCGGGTAGCCCGAGTAGTGCGTGTAGGTCTTGCCGTCGAGCTTGGAGCCGGTGACCAGGATCTTGGCCGCGTTGATGACGACGACATGGTCGCCGGTGTTGAGGTGCGGCGTGTAGGTGGGCTTGTGCTTGCCCTTGAGGAGGCGCGCGACAGAGGAGGCCAGTCGGCCGAGCGCGATCCCGGTCGCGTCGACGACGTACCAGTCCCCTTTCAGGTCTTCCTTCCTGGCTGTCCAGGTCTTCTGCTTCAACTCGTTTCCTTCATTGCTTCCGGTCGGTAGATCACTTCTAGCAGAGTCAGGCCCCCTGCCGGGGCCGTCTTGACAAGGTCGGTGGCGGTTCGCCTCCGGTCCCGGGCGGCAAGCAGCTCGCCCACCCATTCCGGCGACCGGCGGGCTCTTCCAACCTCTGCCAGCGCGCCGGCGATGCCGCGCACGAGGCCGCGGAGGAAGCCCTCCGCCTCCAGCTCCAGCTCGACGAACTCCCCCGAGCGCCGCACCGCGGCCGCCCGCATGGCGCGGGTCCGCGTCGCCGCCGGCTCGGATGCCGAGCAGAAGCTGGTCCAGTCGTGCTGTCCAACCAGAGCGCCTGCTGCCTCCCCCATCGCCCGCTCGTCGAGCGGCCCGGGGAGGTGCCAGCACCGGTCACGCTCCAGCGCCGGCCGCGCCGGCCGGTCGAGGTAGCGGTACCGGTAGCGGCGGCCGATCGCCGCGTACCGGGCGTGGAACTGGTCGGGCACTTCCGTGGCGCTCAGCGCGCTCACGTCGGCCGGGAGCTTGGCGTTCAGCGCAGCCACCAGCCGCGGCACCCCGAGGGATTCCTCCGGGAGCCGGAAGTTGACGACCTGGCCGAGAGCATGCGCCCCGGCGTCGGTCCTCCCCGCCCCGTAAACGGCGATCCGCTTCCCGGTCAGCTGCTCCAGGGCCCGCTTCAGCTCACCTTCGACGGTGCGCCGCGAGGCCTGCTGCTGCCAGCCCGAAAAGCCGGTTCCGTCGTACTCCAGCACGACCTTGATATTCACTTGTCAAATTTTCCGGGCAGACGCCGGGAGACGAATGGAACTAGTCGACGATCTCGATGATGACCATGGGCGCGGCGTCTCCCAGCCGCGGCCCCTTGTGGATGATCCGGGTATAGCCGCCCGGCCGCTCCTTGAGGCGAGGCAGGATGTTCGCGAAGAGCTTCTCGATGACCTCTGGCTTGGTCACCTCGCCGGCGACGTGGCGGCGGGCCGCCAGGTCGTCGGGCTTGGCGGCCGTTATCAGCCGGTCGACGTGCCGCCGCAGCTCCTTGGCCTTGGCCGCGGTCGTGGTGATGCGGCCGCTCTCGAGGAGAGAGGTGACGAGGTTGCGCATCAACCACTTCCGGTGGTCGGTTGTCCGGCTGAACTTGCGGCCGCTCTTGAGGTGGCGCATCAGTGAAAGACGGTGTCCAGCTCTTCAGGCTTGATGTAGGCCTTCTCGACCAGTTTCTCTTTGATCTCGTCCAGCGACTTCTTGCCGAAGTTGCGGAGCGAGAGGAGCTCCTCCTCGCGCTTGCCGAGCAGCTGCCCGACAGTCGAGATGTCGTTCGCCTTGAGGCAGTTGAACGCGCGCACCGAAAGGTCGAGCTCCTCGATCGGGGTGTCATTCGTCCGCGGTGAGGCCGCCCGGGTGCTCGGACCGGATTCCGAGGGGATGGCACTCTTCGGGAAGGTCACGAAAAGCTCGAGGTGCTTGGTGAACAGCTCGGCCGCCTGGGCGACGGCCTCCTCCGGCCGCATCGTCCCGTCGGTGGAGACCTCGAGGATCAGGCGGTCGTAGTCGGTCGCCTGGCCGACGCGGGTCTTCTCGACCGTGAAGTTGGCCTTCTGGACCGGTGAGAAGATGGCATCGATCGGGATCACCCCGATCGGCTGGCCCTCGCGCTTGTTGCGCTCGGCGGGCACGTAGCCCCGGCCCTTCTCGACGTTGAGCTCCATCCGCAGGTGGCCCTTGTCGGCGATGGTCCCGATGTAGAGGTCGCCATTGACGATCTCAACGTCCGAGGTGGTCTGGATGTCCGAAGCGTGGACCTGGGCCGGACCGCGGACGTCCAGCGACAGGGTGACCGGGTCCTCGGTGAAGCTCTTCAGGTTGAGGTTCTTGAGGTTGAGGATGACCTCGGTCACGTCCTCTTTGATGTGCGGAATGGAGGTGAAC
>JALZAP010000237.1 GCA_030948245.1 Candidatus Dormiibacterota bacterium
CAACGCCCTCGCCGACGGCCTCCTCCTTGCCGTGAAGGAGATCGAGCGCGACCCGAAGGTGCGTGCGGTGATCCTCAGCGGTCAGGGCCCCATCTTCTGCGCCGGCGGCGACCTCAAGGCTTTCGCCAGCGGGGGGATCAGTGCCGCCGACGGCGACCTCGTCCACAAGGGCCTGCTCGGTCTCCATCGCAGCCCGGCCCCGGTCATCGCGGCCATCCAGGGTGGTGCGATCGGCTACGGGCTCGGCCTCGCCTGCGCCTGCGACATCCGGCTGGCGGCCGAGGGGACCCGCTTCCAGGCCGGCTTCACCGGCATCGGCCTGTCGCCCGACTCGACGACCTCCTATTTCCTCCCCCGCCTCTTCGGACCGTCCATTGCCACCCGCCTCATGCTCACCAACCTGCCGATCGACGCGGAAGAGGCGCGCAGCCACGGGTTCGTCGCCTCCGTTCATCCGCCCGGCGAGCTTGCCGCCGCCGCGGTCGAGCTCGCCGAGCGGATCGCCCGGATGCCGGGTGGCGCGCTTCGCCGGGCCAAGCAGCTGCTCCAGGCCAGCCTCTCCCACAGCGCCGAAGAGCAGGTCGCGATGGAGGTCGGCTTCATCTTCGAGTCGTTCGCCACCGACGACTTCCGAGAAGGCGTCACCTCCTTCGTGGAGAGGCGCACGCCCGAATTCGATGCGGAGCGGCAGTGACGGCCGAGCCCTTCCTCCGGACCACCTGGACCGACCCCGTCACAGCGCGCCACGGCTACCTCGTCATCGACCGCCTGGTCGGCGGGATGTCGGGCGGCGGGACGCGGATGCGCGAGGGCTGCACCCTCGAGGAGGTGGAGCGGCTCGCCCATGCGATGACGCTCAAGAACGGCGGCCTCGACCTGCCTGTCGGTGGCGCCAAGCTGGGGCTCGACATGGACCCCCACGACCCGGTCGCCGGCGCCATGCTGGTTCGCTTCCTCCGAGCGATGCGGCCCTTCTTCGAGACCTGGGTGGCGACCGGTGAGGACATGGGAACGAGCCAGGCTCAACTGATCAGGGCCTTCGAAGAGGCCGGTATCGGGTCCACCTTCAAGGCGGCCCTCAACCGAAGCCCACAGGGTGACGGCGACCTTCGTCGCCACAACGGGACCTTTGGCGCCACCTCCGAAGGCATGCCGCTCATCGACCTGGTCGGCGGATACGGCGTCACCGAGGCTGCGACCGCCGCCATGGCCCACCTCGGCTGGCAGCCGGGCGCCACCCGAGCGGCCATCCAGGGCTTCGGCTCGATGGGCGGCTCGTCCGCCCGCTACCTGGCGCGCAAAGGCGTGCGGGTGGTCGCCGTCGCCGACGCCGGCGGAACCATCGCCAATCCCGACGGGCTCGACGTCGAGCACTACCTGGCCGCTCGAAACGCCCATGGCGAGATCGACCGAGGCAAGGTACGGAGCGGCGACCAGGAGCAGGACCGGGGCAGCTGGCTCCACACCGAGGCCGAGCTCCTCGTGCCGGCCGCCGTCGCCGACACCATCAACGAGGGCAACTGCGAGCAGATCGGAGCCCGGCTGGTGGTGGAGGCGGCCAACATCCCCACGACCGCCGGAGCCGAGAAGCGGCTGGCCGAGCGTGGGGTGCTCGTCATCCCCGACTTCATCGCCAACGCGGGAACCAACGGCTGGGCGTGGTGGGTGCTGCTGGGGATGGTCGAGCCAGGCGCCGAAGCCGCCTTCGCCAAGATCGCGGAGTCGATGCGTGCGACGGTCGGGGCGATGCTCCGGCTCGCCGACCAGGAGAAGATCACGCCTCGCGCGGCGGCGGTCCGCGTGGCGCTTGCGAACTCCAATCGATACGTCGAGAAGCTTGGCGGGGAGGTCTTCGCCAGCCAGCCCTAGCGGTGCTGGACCGACTCGTAGCCGAGCGCCGCGCCGAAGCCGATCAGGCCTACCCCGGCGACTCCGTCGGCAACCCTCAGGCCCCGCTCCGGGACCCGCCGGCGAAGAATGGCCATGGCGAAGGAAAGGATGGCGAACCAGGCCATCGAACCTAGGCCGACCCCGAGCACGAGGAGCACGGCCGAGCCCACCGTCGACGCCAGGCTGGCGGCAGACGCGGCCGCGAAGATGGCGCCCCAGGACGCGATCGTCATCGGGTTGGAGGCGGTGGCGCCGAGCCCGGTCTGGAAGGCGACCCAGGTGCTCGCCACCTCGGCATCGGCTTCGCCACCGGCGCGGATCCGGAAGGCCGACCAGAGGGTGCGAGCGCCGAGCATCATCAGCACCGCGGCGCCGAGCAGCCCGAACGCGATCCGAAACCCGGTGGCGGCCAGCAGCGACGCCGCGCCGGCCACGCCCAGCGCGGCGTAGAGGAGGTCCACGATCGCCGCCCCCGCTCCGATGCCGAGGCCGACCCGCGCACCGTGGCGCAGGCTCGAGCGTGCGCAGAGGAGCCAGATCGGTCCGACCTGCGCGCCGACCAGGAAGCCGAGGCCGAGCCCGGCGAGGAGCGAGACGGTCAACCGATCGCGCGGGCCAGCAGGTGGCGGGTGGTTATCCGCCGCACGGTGCCGGTCCGGGACGAGAGGACGAGCGAGCTGGTCTCCGCCGAGCCGCCGCCGTAGTAGACGGGCGCCAGCAGCGGGCCGCCCGTGATCCCGGTCACGACAACGGTGAGCTCTCCCCGCGAGAGATCGGGGACCCCCCAGACGCGGTCGCCCTCGGCGCCGGCCAGGATGCGCTCCTCGTCGTTGCGGGGCCAGAGCCGGCAGACCATGTCGCCGCCCAGGCAACGCACCGCGCAGGCGGCCAGGATCGCCTCCTGGAGGCCGCCGAAGCCCATCATCGCGTCGATGCCGGTCCAGTCGGCCGCCGCCAGCAGGCCGGCAGTGATGTCACCGTCCTCGAGGATCGCGATCCGGGCGCCGGCGGAGCGGATCTCCTCCGCCAGGCCTTGGTGTCGGGGCCGGTCGAGCAGGGCCACGGTGAGGTCGGACACCCGGCAGTCGCGGGCGAACGCGATGCGCCGCAGGTTGTCGGCGACGCCGTCGTCGAGGTCGAGCGCCCCGCGGGCGGTGCCGCCCACGACGACCTTCTCCATGTAGGCGACCGCGGGCAGCGTCGGGAAGGCGCCCGGCTCGCCGGCGACGGCCATCGAGATCGCGTTGGGCAGACCGCGCGCGACCAGGCTCGCGCCCTCGACCGGGTAGACGCCCAGCTCGCACACCTCGGGCAGCTCGGGGCCGACCCGGGAGCCGCTGGAGAGGATGCCGTCGCCACGCGGTCCAAGGGCGACCTGGCCGTGGAAGCCGAGCTCCTCGAGCGCCTGAAGCATCGCCGAAGCTGCCAGGTTCTTGACCTTGTCCTGGTCACCCCTTCCGGCCATCCGGCCGGCGGCAAGCGCGGCGGCCTCGGTGACGCGGACCAGCTCCAGCTCGCTGTTGCCGAGCAGCTCGACCGGCGTCGGTGGAAGGGTCGACCGGTCCTTGAGCTCGCTTTCCATCACTCTCAGTTAACGCGCGAACGTGAAAGAAGTGTTAGACCGGCTCAGATACATCGGGTAGGTCGGCCAGCAGCTCGGTCGGCCGGAGCTCCATCTGGTCGACACCACTCCGCTCCACCGAAGCGCTGATGAAGCCGCTGAACAGGGGATGCGGCTTCAGCGGCCGGGAGCGAAGCTCGGGGTGGAACTGGCTCGCCACGAACCAGGGGTGGTCGGCCAGCTCGATGACCTCGACCAACCGGCCGTTGGGCGAGAGGCCGCTATAGACG
>JALZAP010000238.1 GCA_030948245.1 Candidatus Dormiibacterota bacterium
TGAGGCAGCCCTGCGACCTTCCGTTCCCGAATGTCTGGGCCGTCGCGGGGCTGGCGGTCTACGCGATCGCCGTGTGGCACCATGGTCTTTTCCGGCCGAGCCCGCGGAGGAATGGGAATGGGGATCGATGAGCAGGTCAAGTTCACGTGGGTCGGCCATGGCACGTGGAAGGCGACCAGCGCGCACGGCAAGTCCCTGCTGATCGACCCCTGGGTCATGAACAACCCGGTGGCTCCCGAGCACCTGAAGCGGGTGGAAGGCTGCGAGCTGATGTTGATCACCCACGGCCACTTCGACCACATCTGGGACGCCGTGGAGATCGCCAAGGCCACCGGGTGCACCGTCCACGCCATCTTCGAGACCGCCAACTGGCTGGCGGGCAAAGGGATCGAGAAGGTGGACGGCGGCAACAAGGGCGGCACCCATGAGTTCGACGGGATCAAGGTGACCCTGGTCCACGCCGAGCACTCGTGCGGGATCACCGACCCGCCGGGCTCCACGAGCATCGTCTACGGTGGCGAGGCCTGCGGGCTCGTGATCGAGTTCGAGAACGGCTTCACGATCTACTTCGCCGGCGACACGGACGTCTTCGGCGACATGCGGCTGATCGGCGAGATGCACGAGCTCGACGCCGCCTTCCTGCCGATCGGGGGCTACTACACGATGGGTCCCAGGCGAGCCGCCAAGGCCGTGGAGCTGCTTCAGGTGAAGACGGTTGTCCCGATGCATTTCGGGACCTTTCCGCCGCTCGCCGGCCGGCCCTCTCAGCTCCAGGAGCTGGTGGGCGGTGGCGTGCGAGTTCTGGACATCAAGCCTGGCGACGAAGTCTGAGATGCTGCGTCGATGACGACGCGCTACTCCCGCTGGGACGGCACCCAGCATCTCGATGAGCTGGACGCCGACCAGGTGTTGGACGCGCTGTCCGATGACCTGATGAGCTACGGCGACCTCTCCGCGGCCCTCCAGCGCCTGCACCGGTGGGGCAACCAGGACATGCCCGGCCTGGAACAGCTGCTCAAGGACCTGAGGGAGCAGCGTGAGCAGGAGCTCGCCCGCTACAACCTGGAATCCACGGTCGAACAGATCCGGCAGGAGCTGCAGGAGGTCGTCGATCTGGAGCGTGCCGGCATCGACCGGAAGGTCGACCAGGCGCCCGCCGAGGGACGCAAGCTGATGGAGCGGATCGCCAAGCAGAGGCGAGACCAGCTGGACCGGATGCCGGACGACCTGGGCAGCCGGGTGAAGCAGCTGCGCAACTACGAGTTCATGGACGACGAGGCCCGCCAGAAATTCGACGAGCTGATGAAGAAGCTGCAGCAGCAGATCCTGGACCAGATGTTCCAGGGCATGAAGCAGTCCATCGAGGGCATGAAGGGGCAGGACCTGGGCCGGCTGCGGGAGATGGTCCGCGACCTGAACCAGATGCTGGAACAGCGCCAGCAGGGCCTCACACCGGATTTCCAGGACTTCAAGAAGAAATACGGCGACATGTTCCCGCCCGGGATCGAGAGCCTTGACCAGCTGCTGGAGCACCTGCAGCGGCAGATGGCGCAGATGCAATCCCTGCTGCAGAGCCTCTCCCCGGAGGCCAGGGACGAGCTCCGCCGGATGATGGACGAGCTCCTCCACGACGATTCCCTGCGCCTGGAGCTGGCGCGCTTGGGCGCCATGATGCAGCAGATGCTGCCGCCCTCCGAGATGACGGAGCGGTACCCGTTCTTCGGCGACGACCCGCTCTCCCTGCAGGAGGCGATGGGGCTGATGGAGCGCCTGCAGCAGATGGACAGGCTGGAGTCTCAGCTGGAGCGGGGCAGCTTCCGCCTGGATGATGTCGACCGGGGGCTGGCGGAGCAGGTCCTCGGTCCGCAGGCGCGCCAGCAGCTCGACCAGCTGCGGCAGATGACGGAGGTTCTGGAGAAGGCGGGCTACGTGGAGCGCAGGGACCGCCGCCTCGAGCTGACCCCTCGGGGCATGCGCCGCATCGGCCAGGGCGCGCTGAAGGACATCTTCAACCAGCTGAAGAAGAGCCGGATCGGCCAGCACCGCATGCTCGCCGCGGGCCAGGGCACGGAGGCCGGCGAGGAGCTCAAGGAGTACGAGTACGGCGACCCCTTCCTGCTGGACATGAAGGAGACGCTCTTCTCCTCCCTCAGCCGGGAGGGGCGGGGGGTGCCCGTGCACATCGAGCCGTCGGACTTCGTCATCCACCGCACCGAGCATTCGACGCAGGCCTCCACCGTGCTCATGATCGATATGAGCCGGTCCATGTTCCTCCGAGGCTGCTTCCTGGCGGCGAAGAAGGTGGCCATCGCGCTGGACGCGTTGATTCGCAGCCAGTTCCCCCGCGACAGCCTGTACGTGGTCGGCTTCTCGAACCACGCTGTCGAGCTGAAGCCACAGTCGCTGCCTCAGATCGCCCTCAACGACTACGTGTACGGCACCAACATGCAGCACGGCTTCCAGGTGGCGCGCTCGCTGCTGGCCAAGCATCGCGGCAATCGCCAGATCATCATGGTCACCGACGGCGAGCCGACCGCACACCTGGACAACGGCCGGGTGTACTTCGCCTATCCGCCGACGTTCCGCACCATCCAGGAGACGTTGAAAGAGGTGCGCCGCTGCACCCGTGATCGCATCGTGATCAACACTTTCATGCTCGAGCGAGGCCCCTACCTGACCGAGTTCATCAACCAGATGACGCGCATCAACAAGGGCCGCGCGTTCTTCGTGTCGCCGGAGCGGCTGGGCGAGTACATCCTCGTCGACTACGTCTCCGGGAAGCAGCGGCGGCGCTCTGCTCGCGCCGCGGGCTGAGCCGTCGAGGGGGGCGCCCCCGCTTATGTTCAGCTGAGAGTGCAGCTCGAAGAGCGTTCGGTCCTGGACCACGTCGGGGTGCCGCGGATCCTCCGCAGTTGGCACAACCTCTCGCCGGCCGAACTCTACGAGCACGCGGTCCGGCAGCAGGAGGCGGTGGTCGTCTCCAGCGGCGCGCTCACGGCCGAAACGGGGCGCCACACCGGCCGCTCCCCCAAGGACAAGTTCTTCGTCGAGGAGCAGACCTCCCGGGACAGCATCTGGTGGCACGAGGGCAACCGGCCGATCTCTGAAGCGCACTTCGAGGGCTTGCTGGAGCGGATGGTGGAGCACATCTCGCGCAACGAGGTCTACGTCCAGGACCTCTTCGCCTGCGCGGATCCGCGCTACCGGATGAGGGTCCGGATCGTGACCGAGCTGGCCTGGCACAGCCTGTTCGCCCACAACCTCTTCATCCGCCCCACCGACCAGGAACGGGAGGGCTTCAGCCCGGACTTCACCGTCATGTCCCTACCCTCCATCACCGCCGACCCCGTCCGGGACGGTACGCGCTCCGAGACCTTCATCCTCGTGAACTTCAAGCGGCGCATGGTGATCATCGGAGGCACCCGGTACGCGGGCGAGATCAAGAAGTCGATCTTCACCGCGCTCAACTACCTGCTCCCCCAGTCCGGCACCCTGCCCATGCACTGCTCCGCCAACGTCGGCCAGAAGGGCGACGTCGCTCTCTTCTTCGGCCTCTCCGGCACCGGAAAGACCACCCTCTCCTCGGAGCCCGACCGGCGGCTCGTCGGCGACGACGAACACGGCTGGAGCGACACCGGGATCTTCAACTTCGAGGGCGGCTGCTACGCCAAGACCATCCGGATCTCGAAGAAGGCCGAACCCGAGATCTACGCGGCCACCAAC
>JALZAP010000239.1 GCA_030948245.1 Candidatus Dormiibacterota bacterium
GGCGGACCTGCTGCTGACTTACCTGACCCTGGGCTAGTCGGGGTCGAGCTCGTCGAGCTCGCCGTAGTCGAACTCGGGATGGCGCGCCTTGAAGAGGGCCTGCTGCATCTCGAACAGGCTGTCGAGGGCGCACTGAACCGAGCCGTCGGCGCAGTACAGGCGGCGGAGCGGTTCCGGCATCTCGGCGAGCTTGTCCGCGATCGCCGCCTGGCGCCGGTCGGGCACGTGGGCGACGCCATCGCGGTTCATCTCCTCGAGCTGCCAGAGCACGACGTCGGTAAGCCGGAGCAGGCGGTCGAACTTGAGCGCCCGCGCCTTGCGGAGGCGGAGCTCGGCCCTGGCTTGGCCGATGCGGAGGCTAGTCTGATCAATCATCTCGGAGCGTCACATTTTCCATGCTTTGCCCTCCGTGCTCAAGCCCCTAAATGACTGGGGCGCCTTCCGGAACGGCTCCCGGCATGCCGCCGTCGCGGCCCTTCTCTACGAGCGCGCCGGCGAGCTCTGCGTTCCCTTCGTTCTCCGCCGCCCGGACCTTCCTGATCACCCGGGCCAGGTCGCTCTTCCCGGCGGGACGGTGAAGCCGGGCGAGGATGCCTGGAGCGCAGCCGGGCGCGAGGTCGAGGAGGAGATCGGGATCGCCGCCGACCATCTGCAGCCGCTGGGGGCGGGCGCCTCCCTCTACACCTCGGTGACCAACTTCCACGTCGTGCCCTTCGTGGCGAGGCTGTTGGCACCCGACGCGATCTTCAACCACGACCCGGGTGAGCTGGTCGGCATCCTCGAGGTGCCTCTCGAGCGCCTCCTCGACGAAGGCGCCTGGGCGGTCGGGAACCAGGAGTGGATGGGCGAGCTCTTCGAGTGGGAGGGGTCCACGATCTGGGGGCTGACCGGTCGGATCCTGGCCGACCTGCTGCCGCGCTTCCGCGCGGCCCTGGCCGAGGGCTAGGTTTCGAACTCGCGCAGCCGGGCTGTGGCAGCGCGAGCCTGGCGGGCGAGGTAGGTGACGTAGCCGGCCAGCACGACGATCGCGAAGCCATACGCCCCGAGCAGGTAGCTCATCGGTCGAGCGCCGCGGCAAGTCGGTCACGCAGCGCCTCGACCCGGTAGCGATAGCCGACCAGCACTGCTCCCAGGAGAAGCACCGCCAGCGTGCTGACGGCGAAGGTAAGCAGCATCTCAGGCGGCAGCGACTCGGGAGCGGCGGCCTCGACCGGCGGGTGGATCGTCCGCCACCAGCTGACCGAGAAGTGGACGATCGGGACGTCGATGAAGCCGACGACCCCGATCACCGCGCCGAAGCGCGCCGCCTGCCGGCCGGGCGCGGCAATCCGGCGGGCGAGCAGGTAGCCGGCGTAGATGAGCCCGAGGACGAGGGTCGAGACGAGGCGGGCGTCCCACCAGACCCAGTACGAGCCCCAGATCGGCTTCGCCCAGATCGAGCCCATGACAAGGGTGACCGTCGTGAGGACGAGCCCGACCTCGGCGCCGGCGCGGGCCAGCCGGTCGGCCGCAGGCGACTCGTTCCAGAGGTAGATGAGCCCCCCTACCAGGACGGCGGCAAAGCACAGGTAGGCGGTGATCGCGGCGGGGACGTGGAGATAGAAGATCTTCTGGACGATCCCCTGGACGGCGTCGGCGGGGGCATAGAAGACGACCAAACCGACCGCCGCGACGATCAGCACACCGTCGGCAACCGCAGCCAGGCGGAGCAGGTCAATACGGGTCCCTCCGGCGGTGGTGAGGCGGGCTTGGCTGGTGCTCACGTCAGTCGTCCAACACGAATTTGGCGGCGAGGGCGGCCACGACGACGAACAGTATGTCGAAGTCGAGGAGCAGTGCCAGCGCTCCGTTGAGCTCCCCACCGCCGCCCAGCGCGACCTGGACGGCCCGACCCCCGACGATGACGAAAGGGATCCAGAGCGGCAGTGCCAGGACCGGCAGGAGGAGGTCGCGGGCGCGGGTCTGAGCAGCCAGCGCGGCGAACAGGCAGCCGAGCCCGGCCATCCCGATGGTGGCCAGCACGAGCGTTCCGGCCAGCGGCAGCGAAAGCACCGGCGTGTTGAAGAAGACGCCCAACGCCGGAACCAGCACGACCTCGCAGGCGGCGAGGACGGCGGCGGCCGCGAAGGCCTTGCCGGCGAAGATCGCCGCCCGGCTGGCGGGCGTCAGGAGGAGCGGCTCGAGAGAGGCCTGGTCACGCTCGGAGGCGAAGGTGCGGCCGAAGGCGACCAGCCCGGCGAAGGTGATCGTGAGCCAGAGCACGCCCGGTGCGATCCGGCTCCCGCCCGTTCCGACGTCGAAGCCGAAGTTGGCGATCAGCAGCGCAAGCACGACGAACTGCCCCAGCGCAGGCAGCATCTCGCGGCTTCGCAGCTCGGTGCGCAGGTCCTTCCGCGCGACGGCGGCCGCGACACGCAGGAAGGCCGTCACCGAAGTGCCTCGATCCCGCGAGTCGCCCCACCCTGCCCTTCCCACCCAGTGGGGAGGGTGGTGGGAGCGGAGAGGTTGAGGATCCGGCCGCAGAGCTTCGCGGCGAGCTCGCGGTCGTGGGTCGCCATCACCAGCGTCTTTCCTTCCGCGACCCGGCCGAGCAGCTCGCGGCCCTCCTCGTCGAGACCGGCGTCAGGTTCGTCGAGCACCAGCAGCTCAGGCGCGTGGAGGACGGCGCGGGCGAGGCCGAGCCGCTGGGCCATGCCGCGGGACAGCTCGCCGGCGCGCTTGCCGGCGGCGCCGACCAGCCCCACCAGCTCGAGCGTCGCCTGAGCCCGGGAGCGGCGGATGCCGTGGAGATCGCAGAAGAACTCGAGGTTCTCCAGCGCGGTGAGGGAGGGATAGTGGCCCGCTTCATCGCCCAGATAGCCGATTCGGCGGCGTAGTTCCGGGCGCTCCGTCGCGGCATCCAGGCCGAGCAGCCGGAGGTCGCCACCGGAGGGGCGGGTGGCGGTCGCAAGGAGGCGAAGCAGGGTGGTCTTGCCGGAGCCGTTCTCACCCACCACGGCGAGCGACTCACCGCTCTCGAGGACGAGGTCGATCGGGCCGAGCACGGTCCGTGTTCCGAAGCGCTGGCGAAGCCCGGCCGCCTCGATTGCTCTCATCCTGCCTCTTTGCGCAGCTCCGCCAAACGCCGCTCCGCCTCGGGCCGGTCCAGGCGGCCGGAGGCCAGGTCGAGCTCGACTTCCTCGACCTGGTGCGCCAGGTCGTCGCGGCCGGTGGCCGGGTTCTCGGTCGGGATCGTCAGCTCGGGCGGCCGGACGAGCGGCCAGAGCAGGAAGGGGAGCGCCAATAGGAGCAGGAGGGTCGCGAACTGGATCATCGAGCCGCCCTCCGAAGTCCGGCTCCGAGGAGTGCGAGCAGGCCTATGGCCAGGGCCGCCCAGGGCAGCAGGGCGGCGGCCCCCGACGGCTGATCGTTGGCCAGAACTGACGAGCCGTAGGCCTGCCGGTAGGAGGCGACGATCGAGTTCTCCGACTCCCCGGCCTGGAGCCGGCGGGCGATGTCCGCCTTCATGTCAGTGCAGATCGGCCGGTCGCACACGTCGAGGCGAACCGCCTCGCACTGCGGACACATGAGCCGCTGTTCGACCGCCAGCTGGGCGGAAGCCGGAGCCGGTGCCAGGTAGAGGTTGGCGAAGGCGAGGCCGCCGATGGCGGCGGCGATGACCACCGCCATCGGAGCCGCCC
>JALZAP010000240.1 GCA_030948245.1 Candidatus Dormiibacterota bacterium
GCGCTGAGCCGCGTCGTCCGCCAGTCGAACTCGAGATAGCGCGGGCCGCCGTGGATCATCCAGCTCGACGCACCGCTCGTGCCGCCCCCGTAGTCCCCCTTCTCGAGGAGTAGAACGGAGGCGCCCCGGCGGGCGAGGTCGCGTGCCACCCCGGCCCCGGTTACGCCGCCCCCGATGACGACTACGTCATGGGCGGATGAGGTCACTCGTGGTCCGTGCGCGCTTTCTGGAACGCCTCGATCAAGGGCCGCGCCAGGTTCTGCGGCATCTCGTCGTAGTGGGAGAACTGCCTCTGGAAGGTGCCCCTGCCCTGGGTGATGGAGCGGAGGTCGAGGGCGAACTTCTGCAGCTCTGACTCGGGCACCTGGGCGCGGACGGTCTGGGTGCCGTCGCCAGGCTCGGTCCCGGCGATCTTGCCGCGGCGGCCGTTGACGTCGCTCATGATGTCGCCCAGGAACCGCTCGGGAACCGTTATCTCGACGTCCATCACCGGCTCCAGAATCACCGGGCTGGCGTCCATTGCGGCTTTTCGCATCGCCTGGCCACCGGCCAGCTGGAAGGCCATGTCGGAGGAGTCCACCGTGTGGAACTTGCCATCCAGAAGTGACACGCGAACGTCGACCATTGGATAGCCGGCTACCGCGCCCTTGGCCATCACGTCGATGACGCCTTTCTCGACCGAGGGCCTGAAGTTCTGAGGGATCGAGCCGCCGAAGATCTTGTCCTCCCACTTGAAGCCTTCGCCGCGGCCGGACGGGCCGACCTCGATCGTGCAGACCGCATACTGCCCATGGCCGCCCGACTGCTTCACGTGGCGTCCTTCCACCTTCGCCGTGCTGGCGACCGTCTCCCGGTAGCCGACCTTCGGCAGCTGCTTGGTCGCCTCGACGCCGTACTTGCGACCCAGCTTCTCCAGGATCACGTCGAGGTGGACGTCGCCGAGGCCGGAGATGACCAGCTCGTGTGTCTCCTCGGTCCGGTCGACGTGGAGGGTGGGGTCCTCCTCTGCGAGCCGGGCGAGACCGGTGCCGATCTTCTCTTCGTCGCCCCGCGACTTCGGGAAGATGGCGAGCGCGTAGACGGGCTGGGGCAGCTCGAACTCAGGTTCGGGCGCCGCGGACTTGTCGCCGATGGTGTCGCCGGTGAGGGTTTGCTGCAGCTTGGCCACGGCACCGATATCGCCGGCGCAGACCTCGGTGGCGCTGACGTGCTCCTTGCCCCGGGGATAGAAGATGCCTCCGACCCGCTCGTCCACGTTGCGGGTGACGTTGTGGAGGTGCTGATCGCCCTTGATGCAGCCGGAAAGCACTTTGAAGTAGGTGACGCGGCCGACGAAGGGATCAGCGGTGGTGTTGAAAACGAATGCCCTGGCGGGTCCGGCGAGGTCACCATCGGGAGCCGGGAAGAGGTCGATCACCGAGTTCAGGATCGTCCGCACCCCGAGCAGCTTGGCCGCCGAGCAGCAGACGACCGGGGCGACGGTGCCGGCGACGATGCCCTCGCGGAGGCCCTTCTGCATCTCCTGCTCGTTGAGCTCGCCCTCCTCCAGGTACTTCTCGAGCAGCTCGTCGTCGCCCTCCGCCGCAGCCTCCATCATCTGGGCGCGGTACTCCTCGACCCGCGCCTTCAGCTCGTCGGGAATCGGCACCTCCTGCCCCTTGCCGTCGCCGCCGCTGACGAAGGCCTTCATGTGGAGGAGGTCGACGACGCCCTTGAAAGCAGATTCGGAGCCGATCGGGACCTGGATCGGTACCGGCTTGGGCCGGAGCACCGCGCGGAGTGATTCGACGGTGCCGAAGAAGTCCGCGTTCTCCTTGTCCATCTTGTTGACGACGACCAGGCGCGGCTTACGGTCCCGGTTGGCCTGGTCCCAGGCGATCTCGGTGCCGACGGCCAGGTTGGCGTTGGCGCTGACGACGACCAGGGCGCCCTCCACCGCGCGCAGTGCGCTGACGACCTGGCCCGCGAAGTCGAAGAAGCCGGGCGTGTCGACCAGGTTCACCTTGTGCCCGTTGTGTTCGACGCCGGCGACCCCCAGGCCGATCGAGATCCGCCGCCGGGCTTCCTCGGGCTCGAAGTCCATCGTCGCGGTACCGGCGTCGGTCGAGCCCATCCGGGCGATGGTGCCGGTGGCATGGAGAAGGGCCTCGGCGAGTGTCGTCTTGCCATCGTGCGAATGGCCCAGAATCGCTATGTTGCGGATCTTGTCCGGGCCGTACTTGGGCACGGAGGTTAAGTCTAGATCGAGCGCTCAAGCCGGCCTTGGGGCAGTTTGCCCGGAGAACACCTGGGGTAAGATCAACGAGTTCATGACCAAGCGACAGGCGACAGTCGACGAGATCGTGGCCGCCATCGAGGCGGCCCGTGACAAGGTCATGGCCGACGAGGTCAAGTCCCTGACCAAGCTGGGGATCCCCAAGGCGATGGCCTACCAGGTCATCGCGAACCGGTTCCACCAGACCGCCGCCAACCAGGACGAGGCGGAGCCGGACTTCGACGCCGGGCCGACGCCCTCCTGGGAAGAGATCGGCTAAATCGCTGGCGGATGAACCGCGCGCAGCGGTTCACGCGCCTTCTCTCGATTCTCTCCGAGGTCGTCCGGCATCCCGGTCAGCATCCTTTCGAGCTGGCGGCCGCCTGTGGCGTGTCGGAGCGAACGCTCCGGCGTGACCTGCACGAGCTCCGTCGGCTCGGTTTCGAGCTCGGCTACCTGGATGGCTACCAGCTGCAGGGCAGGCTCAATCTCGACGGCACCTTCACGCCTCGCACCTACGCTCTTCCGATCGTCTATGAGCAGCAGCTCCGGCTGCTCCGCTCCAGCTTCCCGGAATCCTTCGCGGACGCCGTCCAAGCGCGCGTTGAGTCGGCGGCTCCGGCGGCGCTGGCAGGACTCTTCTCCAACGCCATCGAGCAGATGAAGGTGGGTGTGTAAAACATGGAACAGCAGAAGCCTCTGGTCCTGGTCAACAGCGGAGAGGATTCGGACTTCTACTACGCCACTCGCTTCCTGACTCACGACCCAGCCCTCTACATCAGCTTCGGGAAGGGAGACGATGTGCTCGTCCTCAACATCCTCGAGCTCGAGCGCGGCCGTCAGACGAGTGCCGCCAAGAAGGTGGTCGATCGCGCCGACCACGGTTGGGAAGAGGACCCCGACACCTACCGAAGCTGGGCCAAGCTCGCCGCGCGGTTGCTCAAGGAGCGCGGGATCGACAGGGTGCGGGTCTCGGCGAAGCTCGAGGCCGGCTACCTCGAGGAGCTGCGGGCTCAGGACGTCGCGATCGAGGTCGATAAGCAGCTCTTCGTCCACGAGCGCCGTCACAAGAACACCGACGAGGCGGAGTGGATCCACGGCGCCCAGCGCGCCGCTGAGGCGGCACTCTCCGAGGTCGCGGGTCTGCTCGGAGGCTCCGAAATCGTCGCCGGCATGCTCGAGCTGGACGGCCGGCCGCTCACCTCCGAGCGCCTGATGGCTGCCGCCCAGGCCGCGCTGAACGAGATCGGCTACAGCTGCGAGGACATGATCGTGGCGGGCTCGCCCGAGTGCTGGATGCCCCACTACCGGGGCGAGGGGCCGATCCGCGCCAACGCCCCGGTGATAATCGACATCTTTCCCCGCGGACGGGTCTCCCGTTACCACGGCGACCTGACCCGGACGGTTGTGGTC
>JALZAP010000241.1 GCA_030948245.1 Candidatus Dormiibacterota bacterium
GAGGGGGGGAGGCGATGTCCCGCAGGGACATCCACGGGCGCGAGCCCCCCAATGAAAATGGAGTCCCGGCGCAAGCCGGGTCTCCGACAAGCCGCCGTGGCGGCTTGGCGGAGAGGGAGGGATTTGAACCCTCGAGGGAGTTGCCCCCCTACGGCATTTCCAGTGCCGCGCCATCAACCGGGCTAGGCGACCTCTCCGCGCGGGGGTCTAGTCTACCGGCGCCCTTCGGGCGTCTCAGGTGAGATCGCCCAGGCGGCGGACTCCGTTTTCGCCCCCGATGATGGCCGCCGAAGCGATGCCGATGAAGAGGCCGTGCTCGCAGACACCTGGGACGAGCTTGATCTCGCCCGCGAGCTGAATCGGGTTCTCGATCCCGCCCTGGAGCGTGAGGTCGAGCACCAGGTTGCCGTTGTCGGTGACGAACGGCGCCTCCTCCCCACCTCGAAGCTGCCAGGCGATGCCGCGATCGGCAAAGTGGCGAGCCGTCTGGCGCCAGAGGAAGGGCAGGATCTCGACAGGCAGCGCGCCGACGCCCAGCCGGGGAACCAGCTTCGACTCGTCGCCGATGACGACGAAGCGCTCCGAGTTGACCGCGAGCAGCTTCTCCCGAAATAGCGCGCCTCCCCGGCCCTTGATCAAACCCAGGTCGGGATCGATCTCGTCGGCTCCGTCGACGGCCAGGTCGCAGGTGCGCTCCAGGTCGTCAACCACGCGCAGGCCCAGCGCCCGCGCCTGCTCGGCGCTGGCGACAGAGGACGCGATGCAGGTGACGTCGCGGCCGGCGAGGCCGGCGATGAAATGGCGTGCCGTCGAGCCTGTGCCGAGGCCCAGCAGCATTCCCGGGCGGACCAGATCCAGCGCAGCCTCGGCCGCCAGCCGTTTGGCGGCGTCAGGCTCGATTGGCCGCCTCGCGAAGGGCCTCGATGCCGGCCGCGACGCCGCCCTTGAAACCATAAACCGAGCTGCCGGCGACCAGAAGGTTGGCTCCCGCGTCAACCGCCATTCGGGCGGTGTCGGCGTCGATCCCGCCGTCGACCTCGATGTCGTGGTCGGGCGCCAGCTCGCGCACCCGGCGGATCTTCTCCGCCGAGTGGGGCACGAAGGCCTGGCCGCCAAAGCCCGGCTCGACTGTCATCACCAGCACCTGGTCGACGTAAGGGAGGACCTCCCGGATCGACTCGACCGGCGTCGCCGGGTTGAGCACCACCCCGGGGCGGGCCCCACCGACCTTGATCGCGGTGACGGTTCGGTAGAGGGACGTGGTCGACTCGACCTGGACCAGGATCAGATCCGCGCCGGCGTCGATGAAGAGGTCGATCCAGCGCTCCGGCGACTCGATCATCAGGTGCGCCTCGAGCGGAAGCCGGGTGGCGCCCCGCACCGCTTTGAAGATCGCGGGACCCATCGTCAGGTTGGGCACGAAATGCCCGTCCATGACGTCGATCTGGATCCGGTCGGCGCCACCTGCCTCAGCTTCGCGGACCTGCTCACCGAGCCGCAGGAAGTCGGCCGACAAGATCGAGGGGACGATTTCGATGCGGCGCGTCATGACGCAGCCGCCGCGCGATCCACGATCCATTCTGCGCCCGGGATCATGCCCGCCGGCACCTCGCCCGCCTGCGCCCTCCGAAAGGCGTCGGCCTTGCCTGTTCCGGTGACCAGGAAGATCACCCGGCGGGCGTTGCGCAGGCAGCCCAGAGTCAGCGACACGCGGTCCGGCGGTGGCTTGGGCGCGTCGTGAACGGGCACCGCCCAACCGATCGCGTTGAGCGCTGGGTGGCCGGGGAAGAGGGAAGCGCAGTGGCCGTCTTCACCGATCCCGAGGAGCACCAGGTCGAGCGGCTGCAGGCGTCCCACCACTGCGTCATAGACCCCGGCAGCGTCCTCCGCGCCCAGCTCACCCGGGATCCGCAGGACGCCGCCGGCGTCGACCCTCGCGAGGAGTGTCTCCTTGGCCATCCGGTAGTTGCTCTCGGCGTCGGTCGGCGGAACGCAGCGCTCGTCGCCGAAGAGCAGTGTCACCCTTCCCCACTCCACCGGCAGCTCCCCCAGCAGCCCGTACATCTGGCGCGGCGTGGTTCCGCCGGTCAGCACCAAGGAGCGGGCGCCGTCGCCCTGGAGAGCGGCTGCCACCCTCTGGGCGGCCACTCGCGCGACCTCGCCGGCGTCGGTGACGACGGTCAGCTTTTCGCCGATCTCAGGATCTCCGCTCCAAGCTGGAGCGCGCGGGGATAGGCGCGATCCGAGCGCGCATCGATCAGCAGCCGGCTCAAGACGGCCTCGTCGGTGCGAGCCGGCATCGGCAGGACCGTCCGCGGGAAGGGCCGCCCCCGGAGCTCCCCCTCGACGATCACGTGGCCATTGTCGGCCTCGTCGCGGAACGCGTGGACCAGGCAGGTCTGGCCCTCGGAGACGGCGTCGATGCGGATCCCGGTGATCTCTCCTGCCGCAAATCCGGCCATCTCGACGGGCCGCAGGGCGAGCTCGACCGGGTGTCGTTCGGGGGAGAAGAAGTTGGCGGCCCGGACCCCTCCCGTTCCCGCCCTCACTCTTTTCAGCCGCCAGCCCAGAGCGGAACCCAGCCAGCCGGCGAGGAGGACGGCCGCTGATCGGTTACCCCGGCCCACGGCGTTGTAGTCGACACCGAGTGCGCCGATCCCGCGCAGGAAGCCCCGTCGATCGATCGGGTTGAAGAACTGCGCCAACACCTCGCGCCAGGGCGCGAGCCGCGTCCAGTGGAAATCCCCGAAGACCGTAGTGCTGGCACCGGCGACCTCGGCCAGAGCCGCGAACGATTCGTACGGGCGCGCGAAGCGGGCCGAATCGAGGAGCAACACGTCCGCCACCTCGAGGCTGGAGTGGAATCCAGCCCCGCGCAAGGGCGGCGAGCCGGTCCACCAGACGAAGGTCACCACGTCGGGGACCAGGAGGGACTCGACCAGGCCGGGAAGGTGGTCCGCGGCCGGTCCGCGCACGCGGAGGAAGACCTCCTCATGGACGGGGTTGGCACCGTCCTCGCCTCGATCACCACGCTCGGTGATGGTCACGTCCATGCGGCTCGAGCCGGGACCGGGCTCGTCGAGGACGACGAGCGCACGGCAGGGATGGTGAGAGGACAGCTTCTCCACAGCCGTGGCAGCCGCCTTGGCCTCGCCGGCGTCGGTCGCGACGATGATCACGTCCAGCACGCTGCTCCGAGGCCGGCCGGCAGCGCGCGCCCGCAGGACCTTCAACTGCTCGAGCACATCGCTGACGCCGACATCGGTTCCCCGCCAGGCCGGCGTCACGGTGCTCACGGCCTATACCAATGAAAGCCGGCCCGCCCGATCAGCTCCTCGGCCGCGCTCGGCCCCCAGGTCCCTGCCGCGTAGTTCGGGAACTTGACCCGCTTCTCGGCCCATCGCTCCTCGATGGGGTCGATTATCGACCACGCAGTCTCGACCTCGTCCTTCCGGGTGAAAAGCGTCGCGTCGCCGACCATGCAGTCGGCGAGCAGCCGCTCGTACGCATCCGGCGCCTCGGTGAGGAAGGAGGACGAATACTGGAAGTCCATGTTGACGCTTCGCATGACGATGCCGGCCGCCGGCACCTTGGCGGCGAAGCGGAGCGAGATGCCTTCTTCCGGCTGGATGTGGAGGGTC
>JALZAP010000242.1 GCA_030948245.1 Candidatus Dormiibacterota bacterium
CGCCGGAGCACCTCGTGGCCGTCGATGTCGGGCAGCATCACGTCGAGCACGACCAGCGCCGGCTTGAAGGAGTCAACCTTTGCCAGCGCGTCGCGGCCCGTCGCCGCCGTGTTGACGGTGAACCCCTCGTAGCGGAGCGCCATCGCGACGAGCTCGGTGATGTTCGACTCGTCGTCGACGACCAGGACGCGGGGACCTGCTTCGGCCATGACCGAAATCCTGGGCGCTTTTCCTGTGAGTTTGCTGGGAGTTTTCTGGTGGGTCTATCTGAGGACGCCCCTCTGTCGGCCGTGCTCGGCGCAGCCTGCGCGCGGCCTACCCCTCTGATCGGAGGGGGGACCTCCCCCCTGTCGGCCGTGCTCGGCGCAGCCTGCGGGCGGCCTATCCCCCTGCGAGGATCAGGGCCAGGTGGAGGGTTCCGGCCCGCTCGGCGACGACATCGATCGTCAGTCGCGTACCGGCGTCGCCCTTCACCACCCACTCCCGGCGAAGCCGGTTGTCGGTCGCCGAGTCGCTCGTCCAGTCGAGCTTGTTGGAGCGGCCCTCCAGGTACCCAACCTCGCTCCGCCGCTCGCCGGTCAGGACCTCGGCCCCGCTCAGCTCGATCCGGATCGGCCGCACCGCCTTGCGCTCCTGCGCCCGGCGGCTGATGTGAGTCCCGAGGAAGCCCGTGTTCTCCAGCACCAGCGTGACCTTGTGGCGTCCCTCGCCGAGCGGCTCGGCGGCGAGGTGGCGAGCCTCCAGGCGTGGCGCCATCGCGGCCTGGGCCATCGCGAACCGGTGATTCTTGGCGATCTCCTCGGCGAGCAGGTGGGGCGGTGGGTTGACAAGGCTGTAGAGCGCGTCCCAGCCGCCCAGCTCGACCGCGCCCAGCTCGGGGTGCTGGAAGGGATACCAGTCGACGTGGCCGCGGCCGCGATTCTGCTCGTCATCCCACTTGAGGAGGGCGAGATCATCCTCCTCCGGGTGGTCGCGGTACCACTCGATCTGCTTGCGATCGGTCTTCCCGGTCGCCCGCCCGACGATGTCCCACAGCTCGGTCGTCCAGGCGAAGACGCCGAGCTGGTCGTAGAGCCAATCGTCGAAGGCGCCGGTCATCGTCTGTTTCGGGTGGTAGCGGAAGTCGTGGTAGACGCTGACCGCCTGGTAGCCGGTGATCTCGGTCGCCCGCTTCCCGATCAGCCGGTAGGTCCAGAGGTCTTCGGTCGGCATGTCGTCATCGGGCTTGAAGGAGAGCGGCCGGAGATGGATCCCGCCACTCGTGTGGTAGGTGATCGCCCCGGTCAGGTTCCGCCGCTCGCTTATGAACCGAGCCACCGCCTGGGTCTCCGCCTCAGAGAGCGGGAAGGGTCCGGCACCCCTCTGAGTCCCCTCGCCCTCCCAGATTGCCGGGAAGTTACGGTTGAAGTCGAGGCCCTGCAGAGTCCGGGCGAAGCGGACCACCCAGCCGTCGTAGTCGGCCACCCGCCCCTCCGGAAACATCCGGTAGTACTCGCCGCCCTCCTCGTCGGGGGCGCGTCGGATCATCGCCCGGGGATCCTTTGCGGACTTCTTCCAGGGACCCGTTGGGTCGGCGATGCGCATCGTCAACCGGCGCCCGTCGCCGTCCACGTCACCCGGCGAGAGGCCGGAGTCCTCGTCCCCGAAGGGATAGGAGCGGACGCCGCTGCGGATGTAGTGGGGAGGCGTTGCGAGGGCCTGCTCGACGCCGTCCGGGTTGATCCGAGGCAGGATGTAGAAGGCCATCCGGTCGACCAGTCGCGTCACCTGGTCGTCGCGGCCATGTTGTGTCAGGAGCTCGTTGATCGAGTAGAGGCAGGCCATCGACGCGGCGATCTCGACCGAATGGATGTTGCCGTCGAGCCAGAAGGCGGGCTTCTCGGCGGCGTGCCCGGTGGCCTGGTTGGTTATCGTCATCAGCCAGAGGTCGCGCCCTTCGTGGCTCTTGCCGATCGAGTCGAGCTTGGCGAGGGCCGGATGCGCCGCCGCCAGCTGCTCGAGCGCCGCCGTCAGCTGCGCGTAGTCGTAGTAGGTGTCGAAGCGGATCTCCATCTCGCCCGGCTTCAAAGCTCCTTCTCGTAGTCGGCGAAGGCGGGCCGCAGCGCATAGCCGAGGTCCTCGTTGATGTGCAGCATCGGCGCGTTCCGCTCGTCGTTGTCGGTGCTGACGCTGGCCACGCCGAGCTCGATCGCCTGGGCGAGGGTTTCCATCTTCACCGCCCGCGCGATGCCGCGCCCGCGGTGGCTGCGCACGGACCCGGTAAACCCGGTCCAGACCAATCCACCGGCTGGCGGGTACTTGAGAAAGGACATCGCGACGATCCGGCTCCCGTCCAGCGCGATCCACTGCCGGTCTTCCCGGAAGTCGGGCGAGCGGTGCCAGGCGCGGAATGTCTCGTAGGAGATCGGGGTCATCTCGTGGCTCCGCGGGACGTCCTGGCGGGACTCGGTCCACGCTTCATAAAGCTCCCGGTAAGGGTCCTCGACGGCGTGCTCGCTGAGCGGGATGAGCCTGATTCCCTGCGCCGCCATCGCGGCCCGCGACTCCTCGGTTTTCCTGAGGAGCCGCTCGCGCTGGTGATGGAGGTCGAGCCGCCAGACCTTGGCCAGCGCGTCGAGCCGGTAGCCGGCGGCGAGCAGGGCGGCGATCACGGCTGTCTCATCCTCCTGGCAGTAGAACTGGAGCCGGGATCCGTTCATGGCACGGGCCCGGCCCTCGATGTGGTCGATCAGCGCCGGCAGGAGGGAGGTCGAGTCTGGCAGCCAGCCGACCCAGGCGACGCAGTTCCGGTCCGTCATCCCCGCCCAGTCGTGGTGGAACACGATGCCGTAGCCCACCGCCCGGCCATCGGCCTCGCCGATCCAACGCTCGCGGGTGACGCCCGGCTCGGGCGTCTCCCACTCGTAGCGCTCGACCACCGGGTCGAGCGGGTGGTCGGGCCGGAAGGCCGCGTCGATCGCCACCACCGTGGCGACGTCCTCGAGCGTCGCCGGACGGAGCCTCATCGCTGTTTGCGGAAGCCCAGGATTCCCGGGATGCGCTGAGAGAGCCGGGCGGCGAGCGTCGCGGGCCGGAAGGAACGACCGGCGCGCGCGACTGCGGGCAGCTCGGCCTCGGTGGTGGACATGACCGCCAAAGATAGCTGAGCGCCGAAGCGCCCTGGCCCCGGCGGAACTGGAGTGGGCCCGGCTGGCTTCGATCCAGCGGCCAGAGGATTATGAGTCCCCCGCTCTAACCAGGCTGAGCTACGGGCCCGCGGCTCCCAAGTGTATTTGGCGCGTAGAGCCGTGCGACCGCGGCGGCGATGGCCCCCATCGAGGCTCTCAGGGAAGCCGGCGAGATGACCTCCACGTCGGTCCCGAAGCCGAGCAGCAGGCCCCCGGCGGCGCCCTCGGCGACGAAGCGCAGGCGGTGGTGGACCCAGTCCTCGCCGGCCTCCGCGACGGGGATCGGTTCGGGCGGGGCGGTGACCTGGGTGCGGGCCAGGCGGAGCAGCATCTCCGACTTTTCGCGCCGGACTTTGAGCTCGACCGCAACGCCGGGACCGCGCTCCTCGACCCGGCGCCGGAGCTCCTGCCAGAGCTCGTCCAGGTCGAGACCGGCGGGACGGACCGCGGGCTGCTCGAGCAGCTTGGCCG
>JALZAP010000243.1 GCA_030948245.1 Candidatus Dormiibacterota bacterium
AATGCGGGACGGTCTCCGGTGGCGGCGTCAAGCTCGGCTCGCAGAGGTGACCGTCCCTCGGCGAGCTCCAGCTCGCTGTAGCCCCGACCCAGCAGCCAGGCGCCGGGCGGCAGGCGCGCCGCGGTATGGCGCAGGCGGTTCTGCAGCTCGGCGACGCTGCGGCTGCCGGTGAGGTCGGCGCCGGAAGAGGAGAGCGCGTGGTAGACGACGTGCGCGTGGGGGTCGTTGAAGCCCGGCAGTACGGCTCCACCCGCGAGCTCGAGCACCTTGGTCGACGAGCGGCGCAGCTCGAGCACCTCGCTGCCGCCGGCCGCGACCACCAGCCCGCCCGCCACGGCGAGGTGGCTGCTGGGCTCGAGACCCATCCGTCCCAGGGTGCGGACGCGGCCGCCGGTGAGGATCAGGTCGGCCTTCATCTCCTCGCTACGATAGGTGCGCCTTGGCCACCGTTGACCTCCGCTCCGACACCCTGACGATGCCCAGCCCCGCGATGCGCGAGGCGATGGCGGGCGCAGAGCTGGGCGACGACGTGTGGGGCGAGGACCCGACCATCAACCGGCTCCAGCAGGTGGCCGCCGAGCGCCTCGGCAAGGAGGCGGCGCTGTTCGTCAGCAGTGGCACCATGGGCAACCTCCTCGGCCTTCTCGTCAGCGCCCGATCGGGGCAGGAGATCATCGCCGACGCCGACTCCCACACCTTCCTCTCCGAGACCGGCGGTGCGGCGGCTCTGGGAGGCATCCAGATAATGCCTGTGAAGACGGCTGCCGGGGTGATGGCCCCGGAGCAGATCGCGGACGCCATCCGCGAGGAGGACGTCCATCACCCGCGCACGGTGGCGGTCACCTTCGAGGACACCCACAACTATCACGGCGGCATCGCCTGGCCGCTGGCGGCCCTGCGCGCCGCGTCCGACCAAGCCCACCGCAGCGGTCTTTCGGTGCACCTTGACGGTGCCCGCCTCTTCAACGCCGCGGTTGCGACCAACAGCGAACCGCGTGAGATCGCGGCATGCGCGGACACGGTCACCTTCTGTCTCTCCAAAGGCCTCGGCGCGCCGGTCGGCAGCGTCCTCCTCGGGCCGGCCGAGAAGATCGCCGAGGCGAAGCGCTGGCGAAAGATGCTGGGCGGGGGGATGCGGGAGATCGGCATGCTCGGCGCTGCGGGGCTCTTCGCCCTCGACAACATGGTGGACCGCCTCGCGGAGGACCACGCCAACGCCCGCACGCTTGCCGAGGGACTCGCCGAGATGGACGGCGTGAGGCTCGACCTGGACCGGGTCCAGACCAACCTGGTCATCTTCGAGCTGGATCGGATGGCGCCGGACGCCTTTGTCGCGGAGTGCGACCGGCGCGGTGTCAAGGGCGCCATAGTGAGCCGGCGCCACGTCCGATTCGTCACCCATTACGGGATCAGCGCGGCGAACATCCAGCAGACCCTCAAGGTCGCGGGCGAGGTGCTCGCCGGGGCTTAGGCTCCCCGCGCTGGGCGAGCAGCCGGTCGACGTTCTTGAGTGCCTCCCGCCGGCTCAGTCCGCTCAGCCGGGCTTCGTTGCGGGTGACGTAGCTGACGACCTCGTCAGGGTCGACCCAGGCGTAGTCGCGCAGAGCCCAGCCGATCGCCTTGCGGATGAAGAAGTCGCGGTCGGCGAGGTTCGGCTCGATGCAGGCGTAGAGCAGCGGGAGGTCGATCGAGCGGCGGCGGCCGACCTGGCAGATGATCGAGCTCCTCCGCTTCCAGAGGTTGGGCGACAGCGACCACTCGAGCAGGAGCGGTCCCATCTCCTCGGGCGTCGCCACCAGGAGGTCTCGGAGCGGGCCCGTCGCCACCTCGTCGACGACGTCCCACCAGGCTCCACCGACGATCAGCTCCTCATAGAGCGGCAGCGCTTCCATGGTGCGGTTCTTGAGGTAGAGCGGATGCCGGAGGACGGCCAGCGCGCCGTACCACTCCTCGCGGTGGCTCGCCTCGTGGAAGAGGCGCCGGACGGCACCGGCCCAGGCTTCGGCATCGGGCACGGGGTGCCGCTCGATCGCCCGCTCGAAGATCGGCTTGTTGACCGGCGACGTGACCCCGCGGTACGGCATCGCCGACTTCATGTAGGCCTGCATCCCGGGCGCTCGCACAGGGTCGGCGGCGGCGGCGAGGCCGCCCCGGATCGCCGCCAGCAGCTCGTCGCCGGCGGCGGTCATCCGGCCAGGCATTCGGCGAGCAGCGATGGCGCGATGTTCCCGCCGCTGACGATGGCGACCGTCACCGGGCCGGGCTCGAGCTGCTCGAGGGCAGCGTAGGCGAGCGCCCCGGCGCCCTCGGCGACGACCTTGGCCCGTGTCGCAAGCTCACCGATCTTCGGCTTGAGGCGCGACTCGGGGACGAGGATCCAACGATCGATCAGCTCGGTCAGCTGGGCCAGGTTGGCGGGGTCGACCGGCGCGGTGGTGCCGTCGGCGATGGTCTGGGGTTTGAGGTTCAGGGGCCTGTGGGCCGCCAGACTCTCCGGCATCGACGGGTAGCCGTCCGACTGGACGCCGATGATCTCGACGGCCGGCCTCAGCGCCTTCAGGGTCGAGCCGACCCCGCCCGCCAGGCCTCCACCGCCAACCGGGATGATGACCCTCTCCAAGCCCGCCAGCTGCTCGAGGAGCTCGAGCGCCAGCCCGCCGTGGCCGGCCATCACCTCGGGGTCGGCGAAGGGATGGATGAAGGTCTCCGGCTCGGCCTCCCAGCCGCGCTCATGGAGCCAGGCGTGGACGCCGTCGTGACTTAGGAAGACCGGCGTCGCGCCCCAGCGGCGGACGTTGTCCTTCTTCGCCTCCGGCGCCTCCTCGTACATGACCACCCGGCAGCGAAGCCCGAGCTGGTGGGCGACGTAGGCGCAGGCGGCGGCCGCGTTCCCGGCGCTCACCGTCAGCAGGCCTCGCGCGCCATCACTTTCATCCAGCTGCAGCGCCCGCGCGAAAAAGCCGCGGACCTTGAAGCTCCCCGCGGGCTGCAAACAGTCGAGCTTCAGGTGGGTGCGGTCGTCGAGCGGCAACAGCGGGCTCCGCAGCACATGCGGCGCCGCGCGCGCCGCCGCGGCACGGACCCTTGCAAGGGGGATCATGCCGTTCCGCTAGTCCTCTTTCAGAAACGGCTCCGGTGCGGTGGCGACAGCGACCGGGTCGGGTGCCAGCGGTCGCAGGTTCTCGCTCGCCTCCAGCATCGGACGGATCAGCTCGATCGGGAGCGGGAAGATGATCGTGGTGTTCTTCTCGTAACCGATCTCGACCAGGGTCTGCATGTAGCGGAGCGCGATCGCCGCCGGCTGGGTTTGGATGACGCGGGCGGCGTTGGCGAGCGTCTGCGATGCCTGGAACTCGCCCTCCGCGGTGATCACCTTGGCGCGCTTCTCGCGTTCCGCTTCGGCCTGCTTCGCCATCGCGCGCTGCATCGTCTGGGGCAGCTCGATGTCCTTAACCTCGACGATCGAGACCTGGATCCCCCACGGCTCAGTCTGGCGGTCGATCACCTCCTTCAGCGAAGCGTTGATCCGGTCGCGGTGGGCGAGCAGCTCGTCCAACTCGTGCTGGCCGATGGTTCCCCGGAGCGTGGTCTCGGCGACCTGGGTCGTCGCCTGGTAGTAGTTGGCCACCTTGGTCAC
>JALZAP010000244.1 GCA_030948245.1 Candidatus Dormiibacterota bacterium
CCCGGCGACCAGCTGGATGTAGCCGATCGCCTGGACGACGATCGCCTGGAGCTGCCCCTGCACCGCCCGGCCGAGGTTGGCGCGGACCTGGTCGGGCGGCGGAAGGATGATGCCGAAGCCGGCCGCGGCCGAGTTGACACCGCTCAGGAGGTGGTCGAAGTAAGCCGGCAGCCGGCCGCTCAGACCGTGCGACTGGCCGACCAGAGGACCCAGGAAGAGGTAGGCGCCGATTCCGACGATGGTCGCCGCGAAAAGGTAGGTGGCGAGGGCGGCGACGACCCGAGGCATCAGCTTCTCGAGCCGAGAGAGGATCGGCTCGAGCGCCGCGGCCACGACCACCGCCAGCAGAACCAAGACGGCGGCGTGGACCAGGAAGTGGCTGACGACCCACCACAGGGCATAGACGAAAAAGATCGCCGCGACCGCCACCAGGCACTGGTCGCGGAGCTTCGCCCAGTTCAGATTTGACATCCGCGGCTTTAGGTTAGGTCAGGCCGGCAGTTCGCGAACGACGGTTCGGGCGTCCTTGTCCTCTCGAAGCCCTTTGAACGAGGGCTGCCGCAGGTGCCCGGCTCGTGTCCACTCGCTGAACTCGAACTCGCCAACCACCTTGGGCTCGACGAAGATCGCACCCTTTGGCGGTTTGAGCCCGCCGGTGAAGGGCGAGGTGTCGCGCCGGAGCGGTCCGAGCAGCGACTTCAGACGCTCCAGCATCTTGTCCGTGAATCCGGTGCCGACCTTGCCCGCATAGACCAGGTCGGGGCCGTCGAAGTAGCCGACCAGCAGGGCGCCGACCCAACCTTCGCGGACGCCCGCGCCAGGAAGCCAGCCGCCGATGACGAGCTCCTGGCCCTGGTGGTTCTTGACCTTGAGCCAGGCGTCCGGGCGCTTGCCGGGCTGATAAACGCTGTCGAGCCGCTTGGCCATCACGCCCTCGACGCCGAGCTTCTTGCTGGTCTCGAGGGTCGATGCGCCGTCGCCGACTGTCGCCTGCGGCGTCTGCCAGTAGCGGCCTTTGAGCTTGAGGTCCTCGAGCCGGCGGCGCCGCTCGGTATAGGGGAGGGCCATCGTCGAGTGCCCATCGAGGTAGAGAAGGTCGAAGAGCACGTAGCCGACCGGGATCTCCTTCATCTTGCGCCGGATGTCCGCTTCCGAGTTCAAGCCGATGCGGCCCTGGAGCAGCTCGAAGCTGGGCCGGCCGTTCTTGTCGACGGCGATGACCTCGCCGTCCAGCACCAGCTCATGGGACCCGATCGCCAGGCCCATCTCGCGCACCTCGGGGTAGCGGGCGGTGATGTCCTCCAGGCTCCGGCTCTGCAGCCTGACGCGGCCGCCCGAGCAGAAGGCGATGGCGCGGACGCCGTCCCACTTGAACTCGAAGCCGTAGCTCGCGGAGTCTCGGGGGAGGCTCAGCGCGAGCTTCGCCTTCATCGGCTCGATCCGCTCCGGCATCGGCTCCCGCCCGGCGTCCTGAGGCGGGTCCATGCGGTGGATCATCCAGTTCTTGCCGTTGGTCTGGAAGAGGACGTAGCGGCCCTCGACACGCCTGCCATGGAGGACGACCATCACCTCGCGGTCGCTCCACTTGATCTCCTCGTAGCCGCCCTTGTCCCAAACCGTCACCTGGCCGGCGCCGTAGTTACCCTCCGGTATGTCGCCCGCGAAGTCGATGTAGGAGAGCGGGTGGTCCTCGACGTGGACGGCAAGGTTGTTCCGCTTGGGATCGGGCGGAATCCCCTTCGGCACCGCCCAGGAGACGAGGACGCCGTCACGCTCGAGCCGGAAGTCCCAATGGAGGCTGGTGGCGTGGTGCTCCTGGACCACGAAGCGGGGCAGCTTCTTCTTGCTCTCTTTCGGTTTAGCTGTTCCTTCGGGCTCCGGCGTTCGCTTGAAGTCCCGCTTCTTCTTGTACTGCTCGAGCGGCATCTTCCTTTCCTAGTTGCTGACGGCCAGGAAGGGCACCAGCTGCTCGGCCGCCGTCAGTGAGCCGTGGTGGCCGATCAGGAGTGCCTCGACGCTGAGCACGCTCGGCTGAACGATCCCGACGGGGCCTTCGGCTGCGGCGATGACGTCGCCGATCCGGGTCCGCGCCTCCGCGCTGACGGTCGGTCCGAACCAGCCGCGCTCGATCGCGTCCTCCTGGTCGAGGATCCAGACCCGGTCCCCGAGGCGCTCCCGCCACGCCGCGAGGACCTCCTTGCGGGCTCCGATCCTGGTGTACACGTGGCGAGCCCGCGGCTCGCCGCCGAGCAGCCGGACACCGTTCTGAAGGGCCGGCTCCTGGTCGAAGTCGATGCGGTCGTGGGGAGCCACGTCGACCATTCCGTGGTCTCCCGTGATGACCAGCGTGCTGTCCTGGGGGAGCCGCTCCGCGAGCGCCAGGGCAAGCCGGTCGACGAGCCCGAGCTGCAGCCGCCAGGCATGCGAGCCGACGCCGCGGACGTGGCCCGTCATGTCGAGATCGGGGTGATACGCGTAGACGAAGCTGCGGCCCGGCGCCCGGAGGGCGGCGATCGTCTCGGCGGCGAGGTCGCCCATCGAGAATGCCGGCCGGTACTGGGCGCCCCGCAGCGCGGCGCGCGTCAGCCCGCTGGCCATGTGCTCGCGAGGCCCGACCGTGTAGGGGTTGACGCCTCCTTCTTCGGCGAGCTGGAAGCTGGTCGGGTCAGGCTGCAGGTCCTCCGGCACGATGACACTCCGGAGGTCGACGTGCGGTCCCGGACCGTGGAGCGTCCAGCGGAGGTTGTTCATGGCCCGGTCATAGCCGGGGATGCCCATCGTGTAGCCGACGATGCCGTGCTCGCCGGGCGTCTTGCCGGTGCCGATCGACGCGATGCTGACGGCGGTGCTCGAGGGAAACCCGGCGCTGATCGAGCGACCCGCCGCGCCGCCGGCCAGGCCGGCGAGGAAGGGGGCGTGCTTCGGGTTGTCGCGGACGAGGTCCCAGCCGAGGCCGTCGACGAGGAGGAGGCAGGCGTTGCCGACCGGGGCGATGCTGAGCGCGTTGGGGTGGCCGGGGAGCCCGAGGGCGGCGAGAAGCGATGGCGTCAGGTCGCTGAGAGCGGACTGGCCATAGAGGGGAACCTTGGGAGGGGTCGACGGCGCCATCTGCCGCCCAGCTTAGCCGTCGGCCAACTCCCTTCAGGCGTACGGCAGGTCGAGCGTCGCCCTGTGCGAACCCCAGGCGAGATCGACCACCCAGCATCCCGCCGTCGGCACATCCACGATCGATGGGTAGATCTCGCCCGGTCCCGAATCGGCCGCCTGGACGACCTTGACCACGGGTGTCGCCGCGCCTAGAGGATGCGCGTAGATGGTGAGGTCAGACCCTCCGCGCGGGGCGCGGACCACGAACAGGATCTTGTTGGACGGGTTCTCCGGGTGACCGGCTCGAAGCCGGTATCCCCAGATGTATGCGGCAACCGTCTGCCCCTGGTCAATCGAGAACGGCACGCCCCTCGGGTTGTTGTGGCCGCCGGCGACGTCGACCCAGGTGGGGACCGTGCCCTGGGTGGTCACGCTGCCGGCGCAGGAGGCGGCGGCCGCCGGCGCCCAAGCGATGGCCTCAGCATCCGCGGCCGCAGTGGGAGCCGGGATGGCCGCTTCCCAGGCGGCGGCCCAGGCAGCC
>JALZAP010000245.1 GCA_030948245.1 Candidatus Dormiibacterota bacterium
GCGACAGGCCACACAGGCCGGACGCGATCGTGAAGCCGGAGACGCCGATCATGAACATGCGCTTGCGGCCGACGATGTCGCCCAGCCGGCCGCCGGTGATGAGCATCACCCCGTACGCCAGGGCGTAGCCAGCGATCACCCACTGGATTTGCGAGAAGGTGGCATGGAGATCGCGCTGGATCGAGGGGATGGCGACGTTGACGATGGAGATGTCGAGGAGGACCATGAACGCCGCCACCAGGACGATGGCAAGCGCGACGAATGGGTTACCGTGCGGGCGCGTGTCGGGTTGGGCCACGGATCTCCTCGCTGGACGCGGCAGCCCCATGGCACCGCCGTCGGTTTTCGAAATCCTAGCTTCGCTAGGGTTGTTCCCGTGAGCCAGGATCCGGAGCGGCCCTTCAGCCTGGGCCACGCGTCCTTCACCCCCCACGGCGATGCCGGCGATCAGCTGCTCAAGGAGCGGATCATCATCCTTGGGGAGCTGGATGCCGGGGCGGCCCAGCTGGCGGTCGCCCAGCTGTTGCTGCTGGAGCGTGACGACCCGGCCGCGCCGGTCACGGTCTACGTCAACACCGCCACCGCCCCGATCGACCCGGCGGTGTCGCTGCACGACGCGATCCAAATGGTCTCCTGCCCGGTGGCCACGGTCTGCACCGGGGTGGCCGCCGAGGCGGCGGTGCTGGTGATCGCGGCCGGCGCCCGCGGCCACCGGGTGGCGCTGCCACACGCCCGCTTCGTCCTACGCATGCCTCGTGCCTTGGACCTCGGCGGTGACGTCGCGGCACTGGCCGAGGAGGTGGCGCGGTCGCGAAGGACGCTGGTCGAGCTGCTGGCCGGCGTCTCTGATAATCCGCCCGAGGCGGTCCGCAGCGACCTCGAGCGAGGCCGATTCCTGACGGCGCGGCAGGCGGTCGAGTACGGCGTCATCGACGAGGTCCTGGAGCAGCCGCCCAAGGCCTGGCGGGCGGTGCTAACCCGCTAGCGCGGGGTCAGCGGGGCAAGCCGGCTGTGCGCGGAACATCTCCCGGGAAACGCCCGGTTAGCATGACGGGCGTGAAGCTTCTCCGTCCCTCCCTCAACTGGCTGCTGGTCTTCCTGCCGGTCGCGATCGTCGCCGAGTTCAGCCACCTCGAGGTGCTGGCGTTTGTGGCCTCCGCCCTGACCATCGTCCCGCTGGCCGGGCTCATCGGGGAGGCGACCGACCAGTTCGCGATTCGCACCGGGCCACGGCTGGGCGGCCTGGTCAACGCCACCTTCGGCAACCTCACCGAGCTGGTGGTGGGTGTGTTCCTGATCCTCAACTCCGACTTCGAGGTGGTGCGGGCGTCGCTGATCGGGTCGATCGTGGGCAACCTGCTGCTGGTGCTGGGCGCGTCGTTGCTGGCGGGCGGGCTGCGCCGCTCCGAGCTCGCGTTCAACCGGGAGGCGGCGGGGGTCCACTCCGCATCGCTGCTGCTGGCGGTGGTGGCGCTGGTCACGCCGGCCCTGATCATCGCCACCCGGCCGGTCTCGGCGACGCAGGCGCACGGCCTGAGCATGGGGGTGGCCGCCATCCTCATCGTCCTCTACGTCAGCGCGCTGCTCTTCACCCAGGTCACCCACTCCCACCTCTTCGGCGGCCCCACCCCCACGGAGGTGCCGCGCTGGTCGATGAACCGATCGCTGGTGGTGCTGGTGGTCAGCGCCGTTCTGGTCGGATACATGTCCGAGATCCTGGTCTCCTCGCTGCGGCCGGCGCTGACAGTGCTGCCACTGTCGCCGCTGTTCGTCGGCCTGATCCTGGTGCCGGTGGTGGGCAACGCCGCCGAGCACGCCTCCGCGATCGTCTTCGCCCTGCGCAACAAGGTCGACCTGACCCTCGAGATCGCGATCGGCTCGTCCGCCCAGGTGGCGCTGTTCATCGCCCCGGCGCTGGTCTTCGTCAGCCTGCTGGTCGGTCACCCGATGGACTTCGTCTTCAGCGGCTTCGAGATCGCGGCGGTGGCGCTGGCGACGTTGATCGTGGCGGTGATCGCGCTCGACGGCCGCAGCAACTGGCTCGAGGGCGCCCAGCTGCTGGGGGTGTACCTGATCATCGCGGTGGGGGCGCTATTCGCCTAGAGCACCCTACTGGACCGATACGATTGGGGCGTCCAGGGCCCCATCGTCTAGTGGTTAGGACGCCAGCCTTTCACGCTGGCAACGAGGGTTCGATTCCCTCTGGGGCTACGCCTCCTCCCGCTGGCGCTCCCAAACGGCAGGCGCACGCCACCGGCGAGAAGCAAGGTTTCAGCACGCCGACGGCGATGGTTGGGGGAGTGGTTGAGTCGCCGGCGGCGGCTGAATAAAGAAGGGGTCTGCCGTTACAGCGCTGCCTCCCTGGCTGTTGACACCCGGGTGCTGGCGCTGCCGCCACTCCCCTTGCGGGGGGCCCGTTGGCCTCACTTGCCTCGCGGCTTATGAAGCCCCCGGCACCCGGTTCGTTGCCTCCCCGGGCCGGCTTTCTGACAGACCGTGAGCAGTAGTCTGCAGAGTCCGAATGAGTTCGTCAATCCGGAACATTTGGCTTTGAACGCCCGTTCCGGATTACTCCACAGCCCGCCTGTGGAGACCCTGTGGACAGCATCTCGTTGGCCGCCCCAAGCCTGTGGAGAACGCCTCAGCGGCGGCGCCGGCCGGTGGCGGTGTCGGGCGCGTCGATCATCGCCCAGGCATCCATCAGCAGCGCCGAAAACACGTCATAGCCGATGGTGCCGAAGCCCGCGTCACCCCAGCCCGGGCCCCAGGAGTTGATGAAATGGAACCGGCTCTTGCGCCGCTCATAGCCGACGAAGCAGAGCGCGTGGCCGCCGACGTAGGGATCGCCACGCCGCGGCATCGGGATGCGGCCCCGGGGGGCGTCCATGAAGCTCTGGTGGACCAGCAGGCCGGCGACGAAGCAGTTGTCGGCGAGGTGGCTCTCGGCCTCGCCGATGGAGGTGATGCGGGCGAAGCTCTTGGATCGGAACGGCATCGCCGCCTTGAGCTGGGCGGCGGTCGGCGCGGCGTCGATGCCGGCGTCGCTGTAGGGCATGTCGGCGAGTGTGCAGATGCCCTCCTGGTTGATGATCTTCATCGCCTCGCGAATGGTCATGCCGTGGTCGCCGGTCTTGTCGGCACGCTGGCCGTAGATGAACAGTGGGCTGAAGCGATGGCGGGCGGGGTCCATTCCCCAGCTGTGCTCGCGCTGCTCCTGGAAGGTCTTGTCGTAGTAGCCGCTGGCGCAGGCGACGCAGGTGCCGGCGTGGCCCTGGTCGAAGACCTCGGGCATCTCGGCGCGGTGGTCGGCCCGGTCGGGCGCCGGCTCAGCGCGGAGGAAGCGGGTGACAGCGAAGTCGCGGCGGTCGTAGGGGTCCTTGCGGCACCCGGTGGCGTAGATCATGGCCAGTATGTTGGGCCATCGGCCTGCCGCCGGTCAGGCCGCCAGCAGTCTCAGGGAGCGAAGCTGGAGCAGCCCGCCGCCGGTGATGAAGCCGAGCGCGGCTGTGCCAACCGCGATCATCGCCCAGGGGAAGCCGCCCGCCGGGTTGACCGCGCCGGTGAGGGTGCTGCCCCGGCCGACGACGTGGTCCTGGTC
>JALZAP010000246.1 GCA_030948245.1 Candidatus Dormiibacterota bacterium
GTTGCGGAGCTGCTGCTGCGATGAGCGAGAACCCCCACCCGAGGGCGGACGAGCTGAGCCGGTTGAGCACGCGCGAGCTGCTTCTTGTAATGCATCGAGAGGACCGGCGGGCGGTGAAAGCGGTGGAGGCGCACCTCGACGAGGTCGCCGCCGCGGTCGATGCGGTTGCCGAGCGTCTCCGCAGGGGCGGCCGGCTCCACTACTTCGGGGCCGGCACCAGCGGCCGGCTTGCCGCCCTCGACGCGGCTGAGTGCCCGGCGACCTTCGGCGTCGCGGCCGACCTCGTCCACGCCCACGACGCCGGGGACGGCGAGCCCGAGGACGACGATCGGCGAGGCGCTGCCGATGCGCGCGCGGCCGGCCTCCGGGTCGATGACGCGGTGGTCGGTGTGAGCGCCGGCGGACGCACCGCCTACGTCCTCGGCGCGCTCGCCGAGGCGCATCGGGCGGCCTCCCTGGTGGTCGGCATCAGCTGTGCACCCGGTTCGCCGCTGGGCGCGGCGGCCGACCTCGCAATCGAGGTCGAGACCGGGCCGGAGGTCATCGCCGGGAGCACCCGCCTCAAGGCGGGAACGGTCCAGAAGGTCGTGCTCAACATGCTCAGCACCGGGGTCTTCACCACGCTTGGCCACACCTACCGCGGCCGGATGGTCGACGTCGTCGCGGCAAACGAGAAGCTCCGCGGCCGCGCCGCCCGGATCGTCGCCGACCTGACGGGCGCCCCCGCGGGAATCGTCGAGCGCGCCCTCGCCGACGCCGGTGGCAGCGCCAAGCTCGCCATCCTCATGCTCCGCTGCGGCCTGGCCGCCGGCGAGGCTCGCTCCCGGCTCTCCTCCGCCGGGGGCGACCTCTCCGTCGCCCTGGGTGAGACGTGAGCGGAGGGCCGGTCCTCTTCCGGGGCGCGATCCACGGCTTTCCCGGCCGGGACCTCGGCCTCCTGGTCGAGGGCGACGTGGTCACCTGGCTGGGCGAAGGGCGCCCGCCTCGACGCCCCGCCGAGGAGATCGTCGCCGGGGCGGGGGAGATCATCGCTCCCGGGTTCATCGACCTCCAGGTCAACGGCTTCGCCGGCAACGATGCGGCAGGTGGAGAGGACGCCATCGCGGCGATCTCCCAGGCGCTGCCGAGAACCGGCGTCACCGCCTTCCTGCCAACGCTGATCTCAGCGCCGGTAGAGGTCGGCGCCGGCTTCGCGGCCGCGGTGGCGGGAGCACCCTCGCCGGGAGCCCGGGTGCTCGGCGCTCACATCGAGGGCCCCTTTCTCAACCCTGCCTTCCGGGGAGCCCACGATCGCGCCGTTTTGAACGTCCCGTCCCCTGACCTGGTCGATGTCGTTGTCGCCTCCCGGCCCCGGCTCACGACGCTCGCTCCAGAGCTACCGGGTGCGCTCGCCGCGATCAGCCGCCTTCGGGCGGCTGGGATCGTCGTCAGCGCCGGCCACACCGGTGCCGACTTCGAGCAGGGCCGGAAGGCGATCGCGGCCGGCGTCCGCTTCGGGACCCACCTCTACAACGCGATGCCGGCGACCCATCACCGCCGGCCCGGGATCGTGCTCGCACTGCTCCTCGACAGCCGGGTGACTGTCGGACTGATCGCCGACGGCGAGCACGTCCACCCGGCGATCTGCGAGCAGGTGGCACGCCTCAAGGGGAGCGGCCGGGTCGCCCTCACGACCGACCAGACCGCGGCTGCCGGCGCGGTCGCCGGCGAGTACCTGCTTTCCGGCCACCCGGTCGTCAGCGATGGCCTTTCGGTGCGCCTTCCGGACGGCACGCTGGCCGGCAGCGCGGCGACGATGGACGAGCTTGTCCGCCGGATGGCGGTGCTTCCCGGGATGAACGCCGCCCGGGCCGTGACGATGGCCTCGACGGCTCCCGCCCGGGTCCTCGGCGAATCCGAGTTGGGACGGATCCGCACCGGCGGATGCGCCGACCTGGTGCTGCTCGGCGCCGACCTCGAGGTTCGCCTGACGATGATCAACGGGGTCGTCAAGTACCGCCGGTGAGCCGCTTCCGGGAGGAGATCGGAGAGCAGCCCGAGGTCGCCGGTCGCGTGCTTGAGGCTGCGACTCCCGCGGTCGAGGCGATCGCATCCCGGCTGCGGGCGTCGCCCCCGACCGGCTTCGTCATCGCCGCCCGCGGCAGCTCCGACCATGCGGCCCTCTACGCCAAGTACCTCTTCGGCACGCGAAACCGGGCGCTGGTGTCGCTGGCGGCGCCGTCCCTATTCACGCACTACGGCAGCGGGCCTGACCTGGCCGGGGCTTGCGTCATCGGGATCTCTCAGTCGGGCGCCTCACCCGATGTCATCGCGGTGATCGAGGCGGCGCACGGCCAGGGCTGCCCGACGGTTGCCGTCACGAACGATGCCGGGTCGCCGCTCGCCCAGAAGGCCGACCTCGTCGTCGGGCTGGAAGCCGGTCCGGAGCGGAGCGTGCCGGCCTCGAAGACCTACACCGCGAGTCTCCTCGTGATGGCGCTCCTGTCCCAGGCGCTCGACCCCGACCCGGAGTTCGGGGCGGCGCTGGCGCGGGTCCCGCAGGCCTTGGCCGCCGCCCTTCGGTTGGACGCCGACCTCGACCGCCTCGCGCCGGCGTTGCTCGGGCCGCGGGCGGTCGTGCTCGGCCGCGGCTTCAACCTGTCGACCGCCGAGGAGATCGCGCTCAAGCTGACCGAGACGAGCTACGTGCTCGCCCGCGCCTGGTCGGTCGCCGACTTCGAGCACGGCCCGATCGCGGTCGTCGACGCCGGCTTCCCGGTCCTCCTCATCGGCGCGGCAGGCCCTGTGGCGGGCGATCTGGAGGAGATCGCCGAGCGGCTTGAGCAGTACAGCTGCCGGGTCATCGGACTCTTCGACGGCGGCGCGGGGCCGCTCGGGCCGGAGGCAACCGTCAGCCTCGACTCCGGCCTGCCGGAGGAGCTCACACCGCTCACGCTGGGCGTTCTGGGCCAGCTTCTCGCCCATCGCGTGGCGCTGGCCCACAAGATCGATCCCGACCGCCCGCGCGCGCTCAACAAGGTCACGCGCACCTGGTAGCACGCAGTCTTCTCATCGGCCTCGACATCGGCGGCTCTCGGACCCGCGCCCGGCTGGTGGAGGGCGGGCGGATCGTCGCCGAGCTCGAAGGAGCTGGCGCCAACCCCGCTGCATTGACGCCCGCAGCGGTCGAGCGGCGGCTCCGCGACCTGCTCAGCAAGCTTGGCCCGGTCCGCCCGGTTGCCTGCTGTGCGGGCGCTGCCGGTGCCGAGGTGCCTGCCGCCCGGGCGCGGCTCGAAACGGTGCTAGGCCGGCTGCTGCCGGATACCGCGATCGAGGTCGTCCATGACGCGCGCCTTGTCCTCGCCGCGGCCGGCCTCGACAGCGGCGTCGCCCTGATCGCGGGGACCGGCTCGGTTGCCTACGGGCGCGACGCGGCCGGGCGGGAGGCGCGGGCGGGCGGCTGGGGTTGGCTGTTGGGCGACGACGGCAGCGGCGCCTGGATCGTCCGCGAGGCCGCTCGCGAGGTGCTCCGGCGGGCTGATGCTGGTGAACCGCCGGGCAGGCTGGCGGCCACTCTCCTGGCCGCGACAGGGGCGAGCGACGC
>JALZAP010000247.1 GCA_030948245.1 Candidatus Dormiibacterota bacterium
CCTTCGGGGCTCGGCCGAGACGAATCGCTGGCTCACCAGCCTGGTCTCGACCGAGGCGGCGCTCCGCCACGGGCCGGTGATGCTGAACCTTCCCGAGCGACGCGTCAACGAAGCGCGCGAGATAGTTCAGCACGAGGGCGACCTCCTGGGCTCAGCCCTCGCGGCGCGCGAGGAGCTGCCCCTCGGCCGCGGCTTGACGGCGACCGCCGCGCGCGCGTCGCACGAGTTCAGCGAGTTCGACGGCAATGTCGCCGCCGTCGCTCCTGGCCTCACCAAGCTGGCCGGCGGTCTCTCCCGCCTCCACCCGATCAGCCCCAGCGGCGTGGAGACCTGGGCGGCCTGCCCCTTCCGCTACTTCCTGGGCCGGGTCCTCGAGGTCGAGCCGACCGAGCGGCCAGAGGACGACGAGTCATGGGCGATCAGCGCCATCGATCGCGGGTCGCTCATCCACGCCATCCTCGAGGACTTCTTCCGCAGGCTGCTCGCCGATGGCCGCCCGGCGATCGGCGAGGCGTACACCCAGGCCGACCGCGAGCTGCTCGAGCAGATCGCCAGGCAGCATTTCCAGCGGGTCGAGTCGCTCGGCCAGACCGGCTACCGGCTGGCCTGGCTGAACGAGCAGACCGCCATACAGCTCGACCTCCGGAGCGTGCTCACCAAGGACGAGGAGTTCCGCGCCGGCATCGCCGTCCGGCCCGAGTTCTTCGAGCAGGGCTTCGGCTGGGCGGAGGGGTGGCCGGCGGCCGAGGTCGCGCTGGCCGACGGGACCGTGGTCCGGCTGCGCGGCTTCATCGACCGGGTCGATCTCGGCGCTGAGGAGGCGTATGTCACCGACTACAAGACGGGCTCCGCCTACGGCCGGAAGGACTTCGAAGCCGACCCGGTGGTGGCGGGAACGAAGGTCCAGCTGGCCGTCTACTCGAACGCGGTCCGCCGCTTCCTGGAGGCGGAGGGCAAGCCGGCGGGCCAGGTCACCGCGTCCTACTGGTTCATCTCGACCAAGGGGAACTTCAACCGGATCGAGGTGACCGACGGCGAGGCGGCCGACCAGCGGCTGTCGGAGATCATGGGAGTCGTCAACGAGGGCCTGACGCTCGGCGCGTTCCCCCAGGTTCCGGGTGAGGACCAGGGCGGGATTCCCAAGCGACCGGCCTTCTCCAACTGCGTCTTCTGCGACTACAACCGGATCTGCCCAACCGGCCGCGACCAGATTCGGGAGCGTAAGAAGGACGAGGCGGGCGCTTTACTCCACCAGCGCCTGGCGCTCCGGTGATGACGCTCGTTCCCGCCGACGAGAACGTTCGACTGCTCCTTCGCCAGGACTTCGACACCACGTTCTTCGTCGAGGCAGGCGCCGGAACCGGCAAGACGACGACGCTCGTCTCCCGGATCGTCGCCATGGTGGCCGCCGGCCGTCTCACGACGCCCGAGCTGGTGGCGATCACCTTCACCGAGGCCGCCGCGGCCGAACTCCGCGCCCGCGTCCGGGAGGGCCTCGAGAAGGCCGGCACGCCGAAGACGGCCGCCGCTGCTGCCTCACTCGAGGAGGCGTCGATCGACACCATCCACTCGTTCGCCGCGGCGCTGCTTCGCACCTACCCACTGGAGGCCGGGCTCCCGCCCAACTTCGACACCCTCGATCAGATCGAGCAGGACCTCGAGTTCCGAGATCGATTCCGGACCTGGTTCGAGGCGGCGGCGCTTCGCGATCTGCCCAGCATCTCGATCAAGAACGCGCTGCTCCTCGGACTCACCCCCGATCGCATCGAGGGCGTGGCGCGCGCCCTTCACCAGCACTACGACCTCCTGACCGAAACCGCGGCCTGGCCCGCGCCCGCACCTCGGCCTGCCCAGCCGCGAGCGGCGGACCTCGCCGCGTGTCTTCGTGGGCTGGAGCGGTTCCGGGGTGACTGCGTCGACCCGGCTGACCGGATGTACGACCGGATGGCCGACCTCTTCATGGCTGCCGAGCGGCTGGAGGAGGCCGACAGCGAGGGCAAGGCGCTGACAGCGCTGCTCCTCCTCGACGGGTTCCCCCTCAAGATCGGCAAGCGGGGCAACTGGCGCGGGGACAGCCTTTACCAGCTTCGTGGCGAGCTGACCGGGTGCCTCGAGGAGGCAGCGGCGATTCTCGCCGGCCGCCGGGCCGAGATCCTCAATGGACTCCTCAAGGCGCTCCGCGACTTCGTCCTCGAGTATGCCGCCGAGCGCCGCCAGCGGGGCGTCGCCACCTTCCACGACCTGCTGACCTGGGCCCGCGACCTGCTTCGCGAGAACCCCGGCGTCAGAGCACGCGCCCAGGCCCGCTGGTCGCGCATCTTCATCGACGAGTTCCAGGACACCGATCCCCTCCAGGCCGAGATAGCTTTCTACCTCGCTGCCCGGCCTGACGTACCCTTCCCCGCCCACTGGCTGGACGCCGAGCTTGTGCCTGGCAAGCTGTTCCTGGTCGGCGATCCCAAGCAGTCGATCTACCGCTTCCGGCGGGCGGACATCGCGCTCTACCAGAAGATCCAGGGACGCGTCGGCGAGGACGTTGCCCTGATCCAGAACTTCCGCTCCGTCCCGGCCGTGATCGACTTCGTCAACCATCACTTCGGCTCGGCGATGCACTTCGACCCCGACGTCCAGCCCGAGTACAGGGAGCTGGCCGCCGAGCCGAGCCGGGAGGGCGGGCTCTGGTCGTTCGGTGCCGAGGTCGCCAATCCGGTCCGACAACCAGAGATCTGGCGCCGGGAAGCCGAGGACGTCGCCCGCAGCTGCCGGGTGGTCAAGGACCACGGCTGGCGGGTCAGGGACAAGGAGGGCCGGCTTCGGCAGGCCGGCTGGCAGGACATCTGCGTCTTGATCCCGACCCGAACCAACCTCCGCCGGCTGGAGCGCGCATTTGAAAGCTGGGGCGTCCCCTACCGGCTGGAGAGCGGCGAGCTGATCGTCATGACGCAGGAGGTGCGGGAGCTGGTCTCCTGCCTGCGGACCATCGACGATCCTTCCGACCAGGTGGCGCTGGTGGCCGCGCTCCGCTCGCCCGCGTTCGGCTGCAGCGACGCCGAGCTGGCAGCCTGGCGGGATACCGGCGGCCGCTTCTCCTATGAGGCGCCCGGCGATGGCCAGGTTCCACGGGTGAGGCAGGCGCTGGAAGACCTGGCCGAGCTGCACCGCCTGCGTCATGAGCTGTCGGTCCCGGCGCTGGTGGAGACCTTCATCGACACTCGCCTGCTGGTCGCCCAGGGCTTCGGGCAGCCCCGGCCGCGGGAGACCTGGCGGCGCTATCGCTACGTTGCCAAGCGCGCCCGCGACTTCGCCGCGACTGGTCGCGCCACGCTTCGCTCCTTCGTGGAATGGATGGAAGGACTGGAGCGCGAGCAGTACCACGATTCCGGCGTCGCCGCAGCCGAAGAGGATGACGAGGCGGTTCGCGTGTTGACCATCCACGGCGCCAAAGGCCTCGAATTCCCGGTCGTGATAATGACTGGCTGGGGTTCGAGCCGGCGCTCGTTCGGCACCCAGGTCATCCCCGACCGCATCGAGGGCCGCCTCGAGGTCGGCGTCGGCGACAGCTGGCG
>JALZAP010000248.1 GCA_030948245.1 Candidatus Dormiibacterota bacterium
CCGGTCGTCTCCACCCTGGCTGAGCCCGGAGGGGATGGGCAGGTAGGTCGAGGCCAGGCTCGTCGCCGGAAGTTGCACGGCGAGGTCACCCCGGCTGGGCGAGAAGATGGCGTTGTAGCTCGCGATGTCGATGGCACCGGCGGGGCTGACCCGGAGCACCTGGATCTCGTTGACGAAGTAGTCGCGGCCGTGGAGGAGGATCCCGGCGCCGTAGGACCCGGCGGTGAAGACTACCGCGATGAGAGGGACCGTCAGCCAGGTCAGCTCACGCCGCCGCAGCCGGCGGAGGATCGTGTAGTTGATCGGCCCCGCGATCAGGATGTAGATCACCAGCAGGCTGCCCAGGATCCGGAGCGGTGGCAGCGCGTTGGCCGGGGTGTCGTTGAGCAGGGCGGTGAGCGCGTCGTCGGTCGAGGTCCGGGTTGGCACCACCTGGCCGGCGGCCGGCGCCAGGATGACACCGGCCGAGGCCTGCCGGCTGGTGCCGGACACGGCCGCGGTTATGCGGTCGAGGATCGCGGCCCAGCTGGCGCGGACCTCCTCGGCATGGCTCGCCACCGGCTCGTCGACAGGGTCGAACGCGACCTCCACGACCCGACCAGCGCCGTAGTTGAGCTCGGCCAGGAGCGGAACTCCGGCGCTGTCGGCAAGGACTACCCGGGCCCCCTTGGCAGGGCTTCCGACGACGGCCGGGACGACCAGTGCGGTGTGCTCGCCGAGGAGGTCGAGGACGGGCTCGAGCGAGGCCACGGCCGTGCCCTGGGGTGGGAGCGGAACCAGCGGCGCCGGCAGCTGGGCCATCGTCCGCCGCCAGCCTGCGCCTCCCGCCACCACCAGCTGGCCGCCGAGCCCCACGTACTGCTCGAGCGCCTGGCCCTGGGCCTGGCTCAGCGCCGAGGTGTCGAAGTCGTCGATGATCACCACTCCCAGCCCGCTCAGCAGGGGCGCGCTCGCCGGCAGCGTCTGCGGGGTGAGCTGGACGACGCCGGTCGAGGCAGCCTGGAGCGGCGCGTCCTTGATCTGGGCCGCCGCCTGGAGCGAGTCGCTCAGCAGGCCGATCGCCAGACGGCCCGAGGTGAGCGCCGCGATCGGGCTCCGGGCGACCGCTGCGCCGGACCGGTCCTCGAGCAAGGCGAAATAGCCCGACCCGCCGCTGCTCACGTCGAGGTACGCCCCATAGATGGTCAACGTTCGCTGCGAGGTGTGGGGAACGCTTATCGGTTGCGCGTAGGTCGTGCCGAAGCCGGAGCCGGCGCTGGCGGCGCCCGCAATGGGCCCGCGGGGCCGGATCACGACCGATCCGGTGAAGTCCCGGCTGGAGCTGTCATTGCGGACGCTGACCTGATAGGGGACCCAGCTCCCCGCGACGGCGCCGCCGTCCCAGCCGATGACCAGCTGGAGGGAGAGGCCCGGGTCGTCGGCGCGAGCCGGCCCGGCCACCAGCGCGGCGGCCAGCGCGATCAAAACCCCGGCGACGCGCAGGATCCTCATAAGCGACGGGAAGTTGACGCTTCCCTCCAGCCGAAGCTTATCCGAGCGCCCGGCTGCCGCCCTACTCCGAATCCACCCGCCCCACGTCGGTGTGGATCTCCGCCTTGCCGCGGATCTTGATGGCGGCTGTCAGCTCGGTGAACTGGGCGATCATCACCTCGCCCGCGTCGAGCCGCTCGGCGTGATGCGAACGGGTGTCCCGGCCGCGGGTGAGACCCATTATCGTCACCCCGTCCTCGAGCGCCTTGACGACGATGTAGCGGCCGGTCGCGAGCTCCCCGGAGCCATCCTCAGTTTCCATACTTCCGTCCCTGGCGGCCGCTCCCATTGCCGTTGGCGGCCTTGTTGCGGATCGTCTCCACCCAGCTGACCTTGGCGCCATAGAGCCGATCGAGCTCGGCCGTCAGGGCGGAGTCGGCTGCGACATGATATCGAGCGTCCGCCGCCAGGACGACCTCGTGCCCCTTCAGCCTGATGTGCAGCACCACCTCGTCCGGACCGGGGTGGGTTGCCAGCGCCTCCTCCAGCCGGGTGAGCTGGACGCCGTTGCCCTGGGGCAGCGTCAGGTGGAGTACCTGGCGGCGGGCGACCGGGGCGCAGTCGGGGTCGTCCCAGAGCCAGGCCTGCTCGATGACGACCGAGGCACGTTCGACCTCCGCCTCCAGCTCCTCGGCGTCGGGGTTGCCGGGACCGTTGGAGCGGTTGCCTGCCCGTACGTCCACCTTGCCGAAGACCACGACCATCGCATCGGCGACGAAAAGCCGGTGGTACTGCTCGTACTGGCGCGGGAAGAGGATCACGTCGATGATCCCGGTCAGGTCCTCGATCTCCGCGTAGGCCATTATCTGGCCCTTCTTGGTCACCACCCGGCGCGCTTCCCGGACGAGCCCGCCGACGCGCACCTCCTGGCCCTGGATCTCGGAGGTGATCTCAACCGCCTGGGCGTCGGTGACCTTGGCCAGCTCGCCCGCGATCCGCTTCAGAGGGTGGTCGCTCAGGTACAGGCCGAGCAGGTCCTTCTCCAGCTGCAGCTTGGTCTCGGGCGGCATCGGCTGGAGCGTTTGCGGGACCGACTGCTCGATCTTCATCTCACCGAAGAGGGTGGTCTGCCCGGCGGCCCGGTCGCGGGCGGCGGCGGCCGCGCTCTCCCACGCCTTGTCGAGGTTGAAGAGGAGCCGGTTGCGATCGTCAAGGCTGTCGCAGGCACCCGATTCGACCAGCGACTGGACCCCCCGGAAGTTCACCTCAGGGATGGCCGCCAGGCGCTCCAGGAGGTCATCGCGGGATTCGAACGCGCCGCCGCTCGCGCGCTCGGCGACCACCGCGTCGCAGGCCGCGATCCCGATGTTCTTGATGGCTCCCAGGCCGAAGCGGATGGCCTCGCCGGAGACCGAGAAGTCGACTCCGCTGACGTTGACGTCCGGCGGAAGCACGTCGATGCCGTGCGCGCGGCAGTCGACGATCGTCGTCGCGACCTTGTCGGCGCTGCCCTGCTCGTGGACCAGCAAGGCGGTCAGGTACTCGAGCGGGTAGTTGGCCTTGAGGTAGGCGGTCTGGTAGCTGATCACCGCATAAGCGGCGCTGTGGGCCTTGTTGAAGGCATACTCGGCGAACTTGGCGATTCCCTCGAAGAGGGAGTCGGCCGTGTGCGAGTCGATGCCGTTGGCGGCCGCGCCCGCGAGGAACTTCTCGCGCAGCTTGGCCATCTTGGCCTTGTCCTTCTTGCCCATCGCCGCGCGCAGGATGTCGGCCTCGGAGAGGGTGAAGCCGCAGAGCTGCCGAGCGGTCTCCATCACCTGCTCCTGGTAGATCATCACGCCGTACGTGTCCTTCAGGATCGGCTCCAGCTTCGGGTGGAGGTACTCGATCTGCTCCCGGCCCTGCTTGCGGGCGATGAATGCCGGGATGTTGACCATCGGGCCGGGTCGGTAGAGGGCGACCGCGGCGGTCACGTCGCCGAAATCCCCCGGCCTCATCTCGGTGAGCATCCTGCGCATCCCCGCGCCGTCGAGCTGGAACACGCCGTGGGTGTCGGCGGCTGCAATCAGGTCATACGCCTTCTTGTCGTCGAGGT
>JALZAP010000249.1 GCA_030948245.1 Candidatus Dormiibacterota bacterium
ACCATCCGGAGGCCCTGCTCGACGGCGGCGCCGGGGTCGACCACCCCATCGCCGCTGAAGGAGTCGGGCGTGACGTTGACGATTCCCATCAGGTAGACGTGGCTACCCCAATCGAATTCCCGGCCGCCGATGGTCGTCGCCACGCGCCGATTATGCTGGCCCCGATGAGGCTCGCCGAGCTGGCCGAGGGCGTTCCCGGCGCCAGGATCGAGTCGGGGGCGGAGACCGAGATCCGGCAGGTCCTCCAGGATTCGCGCCGAGCCGGACCCGGTGACCTGTTCGTCGCGGTACCGGGTCTGACCGTCGACGGCCACTCTTTCGCCGCCGACGCCGCGGCCCGCGGAGCCGCTGTCGCCCTTCAGCGAAGGGTGACCCTGCCCGCCGGCGCCGCGGTCCTAATCGTGCCCTCGACGCGGACGGCGCTGGCGGAGCTGGCGGCAACGCTGCTGGGCCGGCCTGCCCGGCAGCTCAGAGTCGCCGGCGTGACCGGGACCGACGGCAAGACGACGACGACCCACATGGCCTCCCATCTGCTCGAGGCGGCCGGGATCAGGACCGGCTCGATGAGCACGGTCGCCTTCCATGTCGGCGCGGCGACCGACCACAACGAGTCCGGCCAGACCACTATCGAGGCACCCGACCTGCAGGCCTGGCTGGCTCGGATGGCGGCCGAGAAGATCGACCAGGTCGTGCTCGAGGTGACCTCTCACGCGTTGGTCCAGGAGCGCGTCGGCGCCTGTGACTTCGACTCCGTGGCGGTGACCTACGTCGGCCGCGACCACCTCGACTACCACTCCAGCTGGGACGCCTATGTCGCCGCCAAGGCGCGGCTGATCGATCTCTGCGCCGGTGGCGCAGCCAAGGGTGCTCCCAAGACCGCGATCCTCAACCTCGACGACGCCAGCTACGAGCTGCTCGCCGCCCGTCCCATCGAGCGGCCCTGGACCTACTCGCTCAAGGGACCGGCCGACATCATGGCCAAGGACCTCCGCTGCACCGAGACCTGCACCTTCCGCCTGGTGACGGCCGAGGCGGAGGCGCCGGTCGTGCTCGCCCTGCCGGCGCGTTTCAACGCCTACAACGCCCTCGCCGCAGCCGGTCTGGGGCTGGCCGCGGGACTCTCGGTGGAGCAGGTCGCCGCTGGGCTCACCAGCTTTGCCGGCGTTCCCGGCCGCCTCGAAAGGGTGGACCTCGGCCAGCCCTTCTCCGTCTACGTCGACTTCGCCCATTCGGCCGGGGCGCTGGGGAGCGCCCTGGCCGAGCTTCGCCCGCTGACAGCCGGCCGCCTGCTGACCGTCTTCGGCAGCACGGCGCGCAGCGACCACGACCGGCCCGGCATGGGCCGCGCCGCGGCCGAGGGCGCCGATTTCTTCATAATCACGACCGACGACCCGGTCAACGAGGATCCGGCCGAGATCGCCCGGGAGGTCGCCGCCGGCGCCGAGGGGCGAGTTGCGGGTCGCGACTTCGACATCATCCTCGACCGCCGCTCGGCAATCCGGCGAGCGGTTGAGATGGCCCGCCCCGGGGACACCGTCCTACTCGCCGGCAAGGGCCACGAGCGATCGATGATCACCGCCGCGGGCCGCGAGCCGTGGGACGAGCGGGCGGTCGCTGAGGAAGCGATCCGCGAACTCCCCGCCGGCTAAGTCTCTCCAACGCTCTTGGCGATCACGCGATAACGGTCGCGCCAGAAGTCGGCCCGCTTCTGGAAGCGGTCGCGCTCGGCCCTGAGGACGACCAGGTCTGTCGCCCGCACCTCCTGTCGCGCGGTGTCGCCCAGGCCGACGGCGTCGATCGTGATGCGATCAATGGCGCGGTTCTTGAACTCGGTCAGCTCGCGGTAGACCTGGGCCCAATGGAGCGCGTCATCAGGATGCGCGGCTTTCGGGTCCTCACCGGGAAGTAACCTCCCCGGGTCGACCGAGTCCTTGGCGGCTTTCTCCTTGCGCGGCATCGCGTGTCCTACGCGAGTATGCCGGAGGCTTAACGAAGCCCGCCGCCGACCATGCGGACGATCTCGACGACGTCGCCTTCAGCCAGTGTCGTAACGGACAGCTCGGAGCGCTCCAGGATCCGCTCGTTGAGCTCTACGGCGACCGCCCGCTGATCGACCCCCAGCGAGGCCAGGTAGTCAAGAAGCAGGGTGGGACCCTCGAGCTCGACGTCGCGGCCGTTGATATGGAGCTTGATCACGGCGTCGGATCATCCCGGAAGAGCCGGATCGCCGCGAACCCGGAGGCGCCCGCGGCGAGGCACTCTGCGGCCCGCTCAGCATCCACGCCGCCGATCGCGAGAACCGGGATGGTAACCGCCCGCGCCACGTCGCCGAGGGCGATCACGCCGAACCCGGCTGCACCGGGGTGTGTCGAGGTCGGAAAGACCGGCCCGAAGACGACGAAGTCGGCACCCTCTGCCGCGGCCAGCGACGCGGCAGCGAGGGAGTGGACCGAACGGCCGATCAACCGGTCCGGTCCGAGGAGCGATCGAGCGGCGGCGACCGAGATGTCCGCCTCGGGGAGGTTCACGCCGGCGGCGCCGGTGGCGAGGGCGAGGTCCGGCCGGCCGCGGATGAGCACAGGAAGCGGGGACGCGCCCACCAGGGCGGTCAGCTCCTGGTACTGGGCAAGTGCACCCGCGTCGGGCATCCGGAGCAATAGGAGAGTCGCTCCCCGCCTGGCGGCGCGGACGCCGGCCGCCGCGCCATCGATGACCGCCATTACAACGGGAACGCTCAGCTCCGGCGCGATATGCCCTCGGTCGGCGAGCTGGCGGCGGCCTCGTCCCGCCTTGGCATCCGGCCGGCCAGGAACGCCTTGCGCCCGGCCTCCACGCCGAGCCGGATGGCCTCTGCCATCAAAGCCGGCCGGTTGGCGGCGGCGACCGCGCTGTTGACGAGCACCGCATCGGCGCCGAGTTCCATCGCCAGGGCTGCGTCAGACGGCACGCCGATGCCGGCGTCGACTACCACCGGCACGCGCGCGTTCTCGATGATCAGGCGGATCTGCGCCAGCGTCTGGAGGCCCTGGCCGGACCCGATGGGGGAGCCGAGCGGCATCACGGTGACGGTTCCGATCTCCTCGAGCTTCCGCGCCAGGATCGGGTCAGCGTTGATGTAGGGCAGTACGGCGAAGTTCTCTTTGACCAGGATCCGCGCCGCTTTGAGCGTCTCCTCGGGATCGGGCAGGAGGTAGCGGGGGTCCGGGATCACCTCCAGCTTCACCCAGTCCGAGAGGCCCATCGACCGCGCCAGGCGGGCGATGCGGACCGCCTCCTCGGCGGTCTGGCAGCCGGCGGTGTTGGGCAGGATCCGGTGGCGCTTCCAGTCGATCACGTCGAGGATCGTCTTGCGGGTCGGATCGTCGAGATCGATGCGGCGCAGTGCTACCGTCACCAGCTCGCAGCCCGACGCCTCCAGCGATGCCAGCATCTCAGCGTCGGATCGATACTTGCCGGTGCCCAGGAAAAGGCGGGAGCGCAGCGCCTGGCCGGCGATGACGAGCACGTTCTGCTCGAGCGTCTGCATTTCAGGCCCAAGCTTAGCCAGCCAGCGG
>JALZAP010000250.1 GCA_030948245.1 Candidatus Dormiibacterota bacterium
ATGCCTCGCGCTGCGGCTTCGGCAATGTGCTCGAAATGGGCGGTCTCGCCCCTGATGACGCACCCCAAGCAGATCACGGCGTCGACCCTACCGGCGTCGACGAGCGCCTGCGTGGCGACCGGGATCTCGTAGGAGCCAGGAACCGAGAGAATCGGGTCGGCCCTGGCGCCGTGCTTCTTGAGAGTGTTCAGGGCACCTTCGAGGAGAGCGTCCACGATCGGCTGGTTGTAGCGGGCGGCGACGATGCCGATCGTCAGGCCCCTCCCCTGCAGCGTGCCCTGCTTCCCCTTGACCCCCACTTAGAGAAGGTGTCCGAGCTTCTCTTTCTTGGTCCTCAGGTAGCGCGCGTTGTGCGGGTTGGAGTTGATCCGGATCGGCACCTGCTCGACCACCTCGAGGCCGATGCCTTCCACCCCGTGGTACTTGCGCGGGTTGTTGGTTAGGATCCGCATCTTCCTCACGCCGAGGTCGTACAGGATCTGGCTTCCGATGCCGTACTCCCTGCGGTCGGCGGGGTGGCCGAGCGCCTCGTTGGCTTCCACCGTGTCCATTCCGGAGTCCTGCATCGAGTAAGCGCGCAGCTTCTCGACCAGGCCGATGCCGCGGCCCTCGTGGTGCTTGATGTAGAGGATCACGCCGGTCCCTTCGGCGGCGATGGTCGCCATGGCGCTCTCCAGCTGCTCACCGCAGTCGCAGCGCAGGCTGCCGAACACGTCGCCGGTGAGGCACTCGGAGTGGACCCTTAAAAGGGTTGGTTTCTCGCCGTCGATCTCGCCCAACACCATCGCCAGATGGGCCTCCTTGCGCAGCACATCCTCATAGGCAAAGGCGCGCCACTCGCCGTGCCGGTTCGGGATGGTCGTGATGGCGAGGCACTCGACCTGCTTCTCGTTGCGCCGCCGATAGGCGATCAGGTCCTTGATCGCGACGATCTTGATGCCGTGCTTCTCGGCGAACTGCTCGAGGTCCGGCATCCTTGCCATGGTGCCGTCGTCATTCATCACCTCGCAGATCACACCGGCGGGGTAGAGACCGCCCAGCCGGGCCAGGTCGACGGCGGCCTCGGTCTGGCCGGCGCGCATCAGCACCCCACCCTCCGCGGCCCGTAGGGGAAAGGTGTGGCCTGGCTTGGCGAAGTCGCTCGGTTTCGCGGTCGGGTCGAGGACATGCCGGATCGTTGCGGCCCGGTCGTAGGCGCTGATCCCGGTCGTCACGAGGTGCCTGGCCTCGATGCTGACGCTGAAGGCGGTGCCGAACCGGCTGGTGTTCTTGCTGACCATCGGCTCGATGTCGAGCTCGTCGAGCCGGGTGGCGATGCAGGGCATGCAGATGAGGCCGCCGCCGGTCTTGGCCATGAAGGCTATCCACTCCGGCGTGATCTTCTCGGCTGCCATCGCCAGGTCGCCCTCGTTCTCGCGGTCCTCGTCGTCGACGATGATGACGGGCCGGCCGGCTTTGAACTCGTCGATCGCTTCGGGAATCGTCGCCAGGGGCATCTTGCAGCTCTATTTAATACCCGGATTGGTACCCGGGCGTACCAGCCGATCGACGTAGCGGGCGACAACGTCCACCTCGAGGTTCACCTGGCTCCCCTTCCGATAGCCGCCGGCTGTGGTCTGCTCGAGGGTGTGCGGGATGTAGGCGATCGTGAAGGAGGCCGCGTCGTCGTCGACCGCGACGACGGTCAGGCTGACGCCGTCGACCGCGATCGAGCCCTTCTCCGCGACGTATCGAGCCAGCTCCCCTGGCAGGTCGATGGTCACCTCGCGGCCGAGCTCGACCTGCCTGACCTCTCGCACCTCGGTGGTGGCGTCGATGTGGCCCTGCACGAGGTGGCCGTCCAGCAGTTGGACCGGCGTGAGCGGCAGCTCCAGGTTCACCACGTCGCCGGGCTTGAGCGCGCCCAGGTTGGTGCGCTTCAGCGTCTCCGGCACGACGTCGGCGTAGAAGGTCGCGCCTTCAACCTCGACAACCGTCAGGCAGGCTCCGTTCACGGCCACACTGGCGCCGAGCGCCGCCCGTTTGGCGGTCGCCTCGTGCTCGATTCCCAGGCGGCCGGGATGGCTCTCGGCGACCGTGCCGAGACCGCTGACTATCCCGGTGAACATTCGCCGCTGACCAGGATGTCGTCGCCGATCCGTCTCATCTCAAGGTTGGTGAGCCGGAAGGCGTCCGCCAGCTGGCGGGCGCCCTTCCCGCCGACCGCGCCGGGCGCCTCCTTGCCCCCGATGATCAGCGGCGCCAGGAAGGCGACCACGCCATCGACCAGGTGGCTGTCGAAGAACGCGCCGGTGACCTCCCCGCCGCCCTCGACGAGGACGCTCAGCAGCCCGCGGTCACCCAGGAGTTTCAAGAGCTGGGCGAGGTCCACCCGCTGCTCGGGCCCAGCCGCGTCGACGGTGACGACCTCGGCGCCGGTTTTGCCCAGAGCGGCGATCGCCCGCTCGCCGGCTTGCGGCGTCGTGACGACCAGGGTCGGCTGTCTGTCAAGTCCGGCCAGGACCTTCGCGGTCAACGGTGTTCGAAGCTTCGAATCGAGCACCACTCGGAGCGGCTGGCGGGCCGCCTCGGGCAGCCGGTTGCTGAGCTCCGGGTCGTCGGCGGCCACGGTGCCGGCTCCGACCAGGATGGCGTCGTGCTGCTCACGAAGTCGATGCGACTCGAGACGCGCCGCTTCCGAGGTGATCCAGCGCGACTCGCCCGTCGCGGTCGCGATCTTGCCGTCGAGGCTGGCGGCGAATCGGGCCGTCACCCAGGGCAGGCCCGTCGTCCGCTGCTTGACGTAGAACCGGTTGAGGCGCCGAGCCGCTTCTTCCTCGAGGCCCACCTCGACACTGATGCCGGCTTCCCGCATCCGGCGGATCCCGCCGCCTGCGACCCGCCGGTCGGGATCCTCCATCGCGACTACGACGCGGGTAACCCCGGCAGCCACGACGGCGTCCGCGCAGGGCGCCGTGCGGCCCTGGTGAGAGCAGGGCTCAAGGGTCACGTAGAGCGTGCCGCCTCGTGCGCGGGCCCCCGCGCGCTCCATTGCCAACGTCTCCGCGTGGGGCTCGCCGGAGCGGGCGTGGAAGCCCTCGCCGGCGAACTCGCCGGAACCGTCGAGCACGATCGCGCCAACCATCGGATTGGGGCTGGTGAGATGGCGTGCCCGGGCGGCGAGCTCGAGCGCCCGCCCCATCCACTCGCGGTCGGCCGCTAGGCGCGCGTGCGGATCTGCTGGAAGCAGTCCTGGCAATACACCGGGCGACCCTGCGTCGGCAGGAAGGGCACTTCCGTCGTCGTGCCGCACACCGCGCAGACTACCTGATGCATGGTTCGCGCCCGGGTCACCGAACGGCCCTCCCGCCGCAGCGCCCGACACTCGGGACAGCGGCCTGGCTCGTTGACCAGGCCTTTGCTCTGGTAGAACTCCTGCTCGCCGGACGTGAACGTGAACTCGATGCCGCAGTCGCGGCAGACAAGCGTCCGATCTAGGTATGTGGTCACCAGCTCCCCCCTCCTGCCTCCTGGAAATCGCGGCGGGAGTATAGCTC
>JALZAP010000251.1 GCA_030948245.1 Candidatus Dormiibacterota bacterium
GGCCAGCTCAGCGCACGGACCAGCGCCTACCACGAGATCTGGATCGACGGCGAGCTCGCCGTGGGCGGCATCCCCGCCGGCGAGGAGGAGCCTCTCTACGGCGAGACGTACCTGCCCCGCAAGTTCAAGACCGCGATCGCGATCGAGGGCGACAACTGCGTCGACGTCTACTCGAACGACCTCGGACTGGTCGTTATGCGCGGCACGAACGGCCGCCTGGCCGGCGTCAACCTACTGGTCGGCGGCGGCCTCGGCCGGACCAACAACAAGCCGGCGACGTTCCCGACCGTCGCCCTGCCCCTGGCCTTCGTCGCGCCCGAGCACGCGGTAGCGGCGGCACGCGCGGTGGTTACCGTGCAACGCGACTTCGGCGACCGCGCCAACCGCCGCCACGCTCGTCTCAAGTACCTGATCCACGACCGCGGCATCGCCTGGTTCCGCGACCGACTGCAGGAGCGGCTCGACTTCAAGCTCCAGCCGGCGCGGCCGCTGGCCTGGACACCCGTCGACGACCACCTCGGCTGGCACCGGCAGCCCGATGGCTGCCTCTACTACGGCCTCTTCGTCGAGAACGGCAGGATCAAAGACGAAGGCGACTTCCGCTTAAGGAGCGCCCTCCGGCTGCTGGTCGAGCAGTACCGGCCGACGCTCTACCTGACAGCGCAGCAGAACGTGATCCTGTCCGGCATCGACCCCTCATCCAGGGACTCCGTCGAGCTGCTCCTCGAGGAGCACGGCGTCCCCCTCTCGGGCGAGATCTCCAACACCTTGCGGCATTCGATGGGCTGCCCGGCCTACCCCACCTGCGGTCTCGCCGTCGCCGAATCGGAGCGCGCTCTTCCGGGCCTGATCCGACGGATCGAGGCGATGGTTGCCGAGCTCGGCCTGGCCGGCGAGCGCATCAGCTACCGGATGACCGGCTGTCCCAACGGCTGCGCGCGGCCTTACCTGGGCGATGTCGGCTTCGTCGGCACCACCCTCGGTAAGTACGACGTCTTCCTCGGCGGCGACTTCGACGGCACCCGGCTCAACGAGCTATACGCCCACAACGTACCGCTGGACGAGATCCCCGCCCTGCTCCACGGGCCGCTCGCGGCCTTCGGCCAGGAGCGGCAGACCGGGGAGGGGTTCGGCGACTGGTGCCACCGGGTCGGCGTGGCAGAGGTCCGGGAGCGTTTCCAGGAGGTGAAGGTCGGATGACCGCGGTCCCCTTCGCTCCGGCCGAGCTCGCCGCGGCGACCGCCGAAGACGTGCTCGCCTGGACCTACGCCAACCACCGTAGGGTCGCGATCGTGGCCAGCTTCCAGGCCGAATCCTCGGTGCTCATCCACCTCGCCTCCCGGATCGTCGAGCGACCCGAGGTCGTCACGCTCGACACCGGGCGGCTCCCGGAGGAGACCTTCGCCGTGATGGACGCCTTCCGAGACCGCTTCCAGATCGAGCTGCGCGTCCAGTCGCCGGACCCCGCGGAGGTGGCGGAGCTCGTCGGCGGGCACGGCCCCAACCTCTTCTACCGCTCCGTCGAGGACCGCCGCCAGTGCTGCGAGGTGCGCAAGTCGCGACCCCTCGCCCGCGCCCTCGAGGGCTTCGACGCCTGGGTCACCGGGGTCCGGCGCGAGCAGGGCGTGACTCGCGCGGGAACTGCCCTTCTGGCCGCCGACCCCGCCCATGGCGGCATCACCAAGGTGGCCCCGCTGGCGGGCTGGACCCGAGACCAGGTTTGGGACCACATCCGCATCCACCGGCTGCCGGTCCACCGCTCTACGCCAGCGGCTATGCCTCGATCGGCTGCGCCCCCTGCACCCGGGCTCTGAAACCGGGAGAGGACGAGCGCGCGGGTCGCTGGTACTGGGAGACCGGGGCGGTCAAGGAGTGCGGAATCCACTGGCAGCCGGAGGAGAAGCGATGACAGCCGTCTTCTCGATCGTGCTCAGGGAGCTCGACCACCTGCTCCACGCGATCGGCAACCTGCATACCGACCACGGCCTTCACGGCTACCTGCCGCCCACTCGCCCCAAGGAGACCATCGTCCGATGAGGGCGACCGCAACCATTGCGGCAGGCCGCACGCAGGCACCGCCGAGTGCGGCCGACAGCGGGGACGCCCATCCGCTGCGACGAGCGAGGCTGGTCAGCATCCTCACAGCTGCCGTGCTGACGGCCTGCGGGACGGCGAGCTCCGCGACCCCTGCCGTCACCGACTCCGGCCCCGTCACGCTTCGCTTCGGCTACTTCCCGAACCTCACCCACGCCACGGCCCTGGTGGGAGTCCAGAAGGGTTTCCTGGCGAGCGCGCTGGGCTCCAACGTCACCCTCGAGAACCACACCTTCAACGCCGGTCCCGAGGAGGTCACCTCGCTTCTCTCCGGTGCCCTGGACGCCGGCTTCCTCGGCCCCAACCCGGCCGTCAACGCCTACGTCCAGTCCCACGGCGAAGCGGTCCGGATCATCGCCGGCGGCAGCAGCGGCGGCGCGCTGCTGGTGGTCAAGCCGAGCATCGCCTCGCCCTCTGACCTTCGCGGCAAGATGATCGCCGATCCCCAGCTGGGGGGGACCCAGGACATCGCGCTGCGCTGGTATCTCAAGAACCAGGGCTTGAACACCGATGCCGCCGGCGGCGGCGACGTGCACGTCCTGCCCCAGGAGAATGCGACCACCCTCACCGCGTTCAGGCAGGGGCAGGTCGACGGTGCTTGGCTGCCGGAGCCGTGGGCGAGCCGGCTGATCGTCGAGGGGGGTGCCAAAGTCCTCGTCGACGAGCGCGACCTCTGGCCGGGCGGCAAGTTCATCACAACCAACCTGGTGGTCCGCACCGAGTTCCTGAAGGCTCATCCCGGCACCGTCCACAGACTGCTCGAAGGGCTCTATACGACCAACGCCTACCTCAACTCCAACCCGGCCGAGTCGCAGGCGGCGGTCAACAGCGCCATCGCCCTTGTCACCGGCAAAGCGCTGGCGGCCAACGTCATGAGCGGCGCCTGGACGCACATGACCTTCACCCTCGATCCCCTCGCCGCGAGCCTCAAGGCATCGGCTGATCACCAGGGGAAGGTGGGCCTGACGTCGAGCTCGATTCCGCTGAAGGGGATCTACGACCTGAAGCTGCTCAACGAGGTGCTGTCCGAGAACCAGGTCTCAACGGTCAGCGGCCTATGAGCAACCTGGGGGCCAGGCCGCACGGAGGCCTCGCGGAGTACGGCCGAAAGGTGGGACGTCCCCCCTCCCACAACGTGCTCGAGCTGTCGCACCACTCGGTGAGCATCGAGGGCTTGAGCAAGTCGTTCCTCGCCGGGCGCGGTTCGACGCTGGCACTCCAGGGCGTCGACCTCGAGGTCCGGCGCGGCGAGTTCGTCTGCCTGGTAGGCGCCTCGGGTTCGGGCAAGAGCACGCTCCTCAGCATCCTGGCCGGCCTCGAGGACCCTACCGCGGGCCAGTCGCACGTCCATGGCCGGGTGGGCCTGATGTTCCAGGAGGCTGCCCTTCTTCCCTGGCTCACCGCATCCGGCAACGTCGAATTGGCCCTGGAGC
>JALZAP010000252.1 GCA_030948245.1 Candidatus Dormiibacterota bacterium
GTCCAGGACCGCCTCGCCGCGTTCAGCGGCCAGAAGCCCCTGCCTCTCGATGAGGTCGAGCTCCAGAAGCCGTTCGAGGAGCGCTTCATCCGGCCGACCATCGAGCGCCTCGGCAAGTACCTCGCACAGCGCACTCCCGAGAAGCAGCGGCAGGACATGCAGAACAAGCTGAACCTGGCCGGCCGCCCCGGCAACCTCTCGCCGGCCGACTTCCAGGCACTGCGCTACGGACTGGCCGTCGCCCTCTTCATCATCGGGCTGCTGGTCGGCCTGCTCTTCCACAGCCCGATCGGGCTTGCGCTCTCCGCACTGGTCGGCGCTCTGATCGGCTTCATGCTGCCGCCCTACTACATCAACGTGAAGGTCCGCGCGCGCCGGAAGGAGATCCAGCTCGGTCTCCCCGACGTGATGGACCTGCTCACGATCGCGGTTGAGGCCGGCCTCGGCTTCGACGCCGCGATCCAGCGCGTCACCGACAAGTTCGACAACGCGCTCGCCGACGAGTTCAAGACCGTCCTCCAGGAGGTCCGCCTCGGCCGGCCCCGGCTGGAAGCCCTCGACGAGATGGGCCGCCGCTGCGGTGTGGAAGACCTCCACAACTTCACCCAGGCCGTCATCCAGTCCGAGCAGATGGGCGTCGGCCTCGCCAAGATCCTCCGCCTGCAGTCGGAGGAGATGCGCCGGAAGCGCCGCCAGAGGGCGGAGGAGCTTGCCGCGCAGGCCTCGCTCAAGATGATGCTGCCGATGGTCGGCTGCATCTTCCCGACCCTTTGGTTGATCCTGCTCGGCCCGGCCGTGCTGATCATCATGAAGGTGAAGGCCGGAGGCTAACCCCGCGGGCCGCCGAGACTCGTATTAGTCTCTGGGGGTGGGCAACCTGTTCCACCTCGCGGTCCCCTGGTACGAGCTGGTCATCCGGTCGGTCGCCATCTACGTCGTGCTGCTGGTCGGCTTGCGGGTGTTCGGCAAGCGCGAGGTGGGGCAGTTCACGATCTTCGACCTCGTCTTCGTGCTCCTGGTGGCAAACGCGGTCCAACCGGCGATGACCGGCCCCGACGCGTCCCTCTTCGGAGGCGTGATCATCATCCTCTCGCTGCTCACCGCGAACTGGATCGTCGGCAAGCTCGACGACATCCCCGCCTTCCATAACCTGGTGACACCCCCGCCGACGGTCCTCCTCAAGGACGGCAAGCCGCTGGAGTGGCAGCTGAGGAAGGAGGGCATCACCCTCGACGAGATCGAGATGGCGATGCGCGAACACGGCATCGACGACCTTTCGCTGGTGAAGCTGGCGGTGCTCGAGTCCGACGGCTCGATCAGCATCATCGGCAAGGACGAGAAGACGGGGCAGCGGCGCAAGCGGAGGGTTCGCTTCGTCCGCCACGCGGAATAGCGCGGGGACAGCTTCAGCCGGCGAAGAACTCCAGCGCCTTCTCCTTGATCGCCCGCGAGGGAACCGCGGTCGCGTGGTCGCGGCCGGGCACCTCGAAGTACTCGCGGTGAGGTAGAAGCTCGGCCAGGCCGCGGCCGTCGCGGGCGATCGGGTCCGCGCCGCCGTTGGCGACCAGCACCGGCGTCTGGATCGCGGCCAGCTGCTCCGCGGTGAGCGGGGTCGTGTGCCCGGTTATGCAGCAGGCAAGCGCCTCGAGGTCGTTTCCCGGCACCGCGACGGCGAAGTTGTAGAACATGAGGGCCGCCGCGCCCTCCTCCGTCTCGTCGCCTCGCAGCCGGCGTGCGACTGCCTCACTGGCTCGCCAGCGGGAGGTGACGTTGATGCCGATGCCGCCCGCCACGGCTCGCCTTATCCGCTCGGGATGAGCGACCAGCAGGCGGAGCCCGATCTGGCTCCCCATCGAGTAGCCGACGTAATCGACCTGCTTCAGCTTCAGGTGGTCGAGCAGGTTGACGACGTCCTCGACCATCTTCGGTCCGTATGCATCGGGGTCGTGCGGCTTGTCGCTCCGGCCGTGGCCGCGGTTGTCCATCCCGATCACGCGCCGGCCCGCCCGGGTAAGGGTTTCGACCCAGCGCGAGCCGACCCAGTTGACCTGGAAGTTGCTGCAGAAGCCGTGGACGAGCACGGTGGGAGGACCGTCCTCCGGTCCTTCGAGGTAGTAATGCATGCGAACCCCATCGCTGTCGAAATCGGGCATCGTTGGGACGAGGGTACGATTTCGCTCCGGTATGGCGAAGCTCGACCTCCAGCTCGTCCACGTCGCCTCGGGCGAGATCCTCGCCCAGACGCTGGAGAAGCCGCGCACCTTCGTCGGGCGCGGAATCGGCCTGATGTTCCGGCGCACGCTTCCCGCCGGCCACGGGATGCTGATCGACCCCTGCAACGGCATCCACATGCTTTTCATGCGCTTTCCCATCGACGCCCTCTTCCTCGACCGCTTCGACCGCGTCAAGCGCGTCTACCGCCGGGTGCCCCCTTGGTACGGCGTGGTCTGGCTCGTCTGGGGGGCCGAGAAGGTCGTCGAGCTGCCGGCGGGGTCTCTCGAGCCGTATGAGCTGCCGGTGGGCGAGCAGCTGGAGTTTGCCCGGCCAAGATAGGTAATCGGGCTTTACGGGCAGCCTTGACCCGCCGTCATAGCGTCGACCTCGTGCTCGAGACGCTCCTCGATCTCCTCCTGCCGCCCCGGTGCGGTGGTTGCGGCCGCCTCGGCTCCCTTTATTGCGAGAGCTGCCGGCGGCGGACGCGGCACCTGGAGGAGCCGATCTGCGGCCGCTGCGGCGCCGAGGTAGAGCACGCGCGTTCCAGCTGCGGCTGCCAGGCCCGGATCCCTTGCCTCACCCGCCTTCGCTCGGCGGCCGCCTACGAGGGGCCCCTCGAGAAGGCCATCCACCGCTTCAAGTACGAGGGCCGCCGGCCCCTGGCCCGTCCGCTCGCCCTGCTCCTGGCGGAGCGGCTGGCGATGGACGGGATCGCCGGGGAGGTGATCACCTGGGTGCCGCTCCACAAGCAGCGGCATCGCCGCCGTGGGTACAACCAGGCCGAGCTGCTGGCCCGCGAGCTGGCACGGCTGTGCGGCCTTCCGACGCTTGCAGGGCTGGTCCGCCTCCGCGACACACCGGCCCAGGTCGGGCTCGATCGCCTCCGCCGGCAGGCAAACATGGCCGGCGCCTTTGGCTGGGAGGGAAAGAAATTGGCTCGACGTTCGTTGTTACTCATTGACGACGTGGCGACAACCGGCGCCACCCTCGAAGCATGCGCCGGTGCGCTCAAGGCCGCCGGTGCGGGTGCCGTGATCGGATTCACGGTCGCAAGAGTCAAGTTATAGTGACCGCGCACCAAACCCAGGAGGTTCAATGGCAGTCCGCATCCCCGGTATCGACCTTCAGGAGTACTACGCCCAGCTAGGGCCCATCCAGCCGGTCATTGAAGACGACCGGGTGACCGAGGTCATGGTCAACGGCACCGACCACGTCTACGTCGAAATGGGCGGCAAGGTCGTCCTCACCGGGATCAAGTTCCAGGACGAGGACCAGCTCCTCAACGTGATCCAGTTCAT
>JALZAP010000253.1 GCA_030948245.1 Candidatus Dormiibacterota bacterium
CGCCACCGCCGCGGCGCCGGCTTCGAGGCCCAAGCGATCGACCTCCAGCCAAGCGAGGCGGAGGTGGTCGCGATGGTGGAACTTGGCCGGAGACAGGTGCCCGCTCTCGAAGGCGTGGAGAAATTCCTGGTCGGTCATGGGAGAAAAAGAAGTGACCCCGACCGATCGCCTCTCAGAACCCGGTACCACGGTCTTGCGACCACGGTTCCAAGCCTTCGAACGTTTCGCTCGGGGCCATCGCAAATGGTGCGGCCAGGCCCACGGTGGCGCAAGGCCCGAATTTCCGTTCGCCGCCAGGCTACCTATCAGAAGTCTCAGTCAATAGGTTAGGTTCACGCCCCCGTCGATGACCAGGTGCTGGCCGGTGACCATGTCGCTCCGGATGAAGCCCATCACGGCCTGGGCGACCTGTTCGGGAGTTGTGACCGCCTGGAGAGGGGTGCGCTGCGCCATGGCTTTCTCCTGCGCTCCCGCTGCGTCCTCGCCGAAAGGCTGCCGGAACCAGCGCGATGAGACCAGCCCGGGGTTCACCGCGTTGACGCGGACCTCAGGCGCGAGGGAAATCGCCAACGCGCGCGTCAACTGGGTGAGAGCCGCTTTCGACACGCCGTAGGGAAGCGACGAGCCGCTCGCCCTTAACGCGGCGATGGAGGCGATGTTGACGATGCAGCCGCGACTCTTGCGGAGATGCGGCGCCGCGGCTCGAGCCGCGTACCAGGGGCCCATCAGATTGACGCCGAGGATGGTTTGCCAGACCTCGTCGGTGACCGCGTCAAGGTCGGCGAAGGGGATGAAGCGGGTGGTGCCGGCGTTGTTGACAAGTACGTCGACCCGGCCGAAATGGCCGGCCGCCCGGTCGATCATCGCCTTGACCTCGTCCTCCCGGGCGACGTCCGCCTTGACCGGCAGCGCCTCCACGCCAAGCTCGGCCAGCTCGGCGACGGTCTTCTCCGCCTCCGCGGCGGAGCGGGAGTAGTTGACGACCAGACCCTTGGCCCCGGCCCGGGCCAGGTCCAGGCACACCGCGCGCCCGATTCCCGTACCGCCCCCGGTGATGATGCCGACGCTGTCCTTCAGCTCCACCGCGTCAGTCCCATGGGCCGAGGATAACGCGGAAGGTTCAGCCTCCGAACTCCTCGAGCACCGAGTACGTGGCCCCGCCTCGGCCCAAGCGGCTGCGGTAGAGCCGGAAGCGCGTCACCGTCCAACCGGTCAGCTCCGGCGGCTGCGGGAGCTCGGGGAGGCGGTCGCCGCCACGTTGTCGGGACCGCGCCAGGGTCAGGTGGGGATTGTAGGGTCGAGCCTCGGGCTCGAAGCCGTGGGCCGCACAGCGCCCTTCGATCTCACCCGCCAGCCGTACCAGCTCCTCGCTGCCGGCCGCCAGGCCCAGCCAGACGACCCGGACGGCTCTCGAGCGTCCGAACGTTCCGAGACCGTCGAGGCCGGCCAGGAAGGGCTCGACAGCGACCGAGCGCAGGGCGCCGGCGAGTGCGTCGAGCCGGTGGGGGTCGAGCGGGCCCAGGAAGCGAAGCGTCAGGTGGAGGCTCTCAGGCGACACCCAGCGAAAGGTTGGCGCGGCTGCCCGGCAGCCTTCGAGGTAGACGGCCAATGCCTCCCGCTGGAGGTCGGGGATCTCGACCGCGAGGAAGGCCCGGACGGTCTCCGGCCGTTCGCTCAGAAGACCAGCCGCTTGCGCCAGTGGGTCTGCGCCCATGCTGACGGCGAGTTGGGTCGGAAGCCGAAGTGCTGGACCACCGCATCGAGGCTTTGGGCGATGTTCTCGAGCCCCAGCGTGCTCAGCTCATCGCCGGTGATGATCGGGTCGGGCATCGCCGCACCGAGGATCCCGGCGAGGGGCTCGAGCAGCGGGATGGGCACCTTGACCTGCCGCTTGGTGATCCCGCGCGCCGCGACGAAGAAGTCGAAGAGCTGCTGATAGGTGAGTATCTCCGGGCCGCCGAGCTCGACCGTCTGTCCGTAGAGGTCGGCGCGCGCGACCGACTCGATGACGCAGCGCGCGGCGTCCTCGCGGATGATCGGCTGCGAATGCTGCTGGCCGTCGCCGGGGATCACGATCACTGGCCCGAAGTCGGCCCGGCGCTGGAAGTCGCCGACGATGCCACCGTCCTCGCCCAGGATGTGGCTGAAACGGAGGATCGTCGAGGGGATCCCGGTCCGCTGCAGCGCCTGTTCACCGGCCCAGCGCGAGGCGAGGTACTTGAAGCGGGCGTCCGGCTGGGCGCCGATCGAGCTTATGTAGATGACCTTGGTGACCCCGGCGGCCTTGGCTGCCTCGCCCAGCCGGTGAGGCGCCTCGATGTTGATGTCGAGGTAGGTCTGCGGCCGGTTCCGCCGGACCGCCACCAGGCTGATGACGGCGGCGGCGCCCTGGCATACCTGGGCCAGCGCGGCAGGGTCGGTCGCGTCGCCCTGGACCACCTCGGCACCGCGCACCCGGAAGGCCCCCGCCAAGGCCTGGTTGCGGGCCAGGACCCGGAGCTGGTAGCCGGCATCAAGGATTCCGTGCGCCACGGCGCGCCCGAAGAACCCCGTCGCGCCGAGGACCAGGATCCGATCAGCCAAGGCAGGGGAGATCTTACCTGCAGGGGGGTAGGCCACGCGCGGGCTTGCCGAGCGCGGCCGACAGGAGGAATCCCCCCTCAAATTAGACTGGACTGGCTGTGGACTCCCGGATCCTCTTCGGCGTCCTGCTGGGAGTTGTCGCGGTCGCCGTCGGGATCGTTTCCCTCGTTACCGCCATCCTCACCCGGCGCCGGCGGGCCGAGTTCGCCGAGACCTATGCGGTCACCGGCGGGATCGCCTACAGCGTGGTGCAGTTCGGCTGCGCCGGCGCCCTCATCCTCATCGGCCTGGTCGTCATCGGCATCGTCCTCTTCGCGGGCCGCTGACGAATGCAGACCCGTGAGCCCGAGCTCGAGCAGCGCACCACGGTCGGCGGGGCCGGGGAACCACCGCCGCCGCGAGAACGGCCCCGGGAGTGGTGGCGCGACCTGCCGCCGCCCTTCAACCGGCCGCGGCCCATCAACCGCCGCAACGTGTTTCGGGGCGGGCTGGTCGCGGTCCCCTTCCTGGTCATCGTCGACGGCCTGCTCGGCGGGATGGCCTGGTACGCGACAGCCAACGTATGGGTGGGCCTGGCTGTCTTCGGGGTCACCTTCCTCTTCACCCTCGGTGAGGTCGCGCTGGTCGCCTGGGCCGCCAACTACCGTCAAGAAGTCGAGAGACGCCGGGCCGAAAAGGAGTAGCCCGGCGGATCAGATCACGTTGCGTTCGGTCGCCAGGGTACCGCCGGCGAAGCGGGCGTGGGAGAGCGCCGAGAGGTCGATGTCGGAGTGGCCCTCGGTCAGCAGCAGGGCCAGCTGCTCGCCGACGGCGGGCGCCTGCATGAAGCCGTGGCCGCTGAACCCGCAGGCGCACCAGAAGCCCTCCACCTCGTCGGTGGTGCCGAGGATCGCCTGGTGGTCCGGGGTGACCTCGTAGAG
>JALZAP010000254.1 GCA_030948245.1 Candidatus Dormiibacterota bacterium
CCGCGGAGAGGGCGGCTTCGTAGCCGGGATCGGGCCTGAGCACATCGCCGACCCTGACCTCGTCGGGCGCGGGCGAAGGCCAGAGCGCCTCGAGGCCTTCCAGCTCGGCTCGGATCCGAACCAGCTCCCCAGCGGCGGAGGCTGCTTGAGCCGCCCCTTCGGTGAGCTGGATCGCCATCGCCTCGATCTCGGGCAGCTTCTCCTCGGCGGGCAGCACCTGCGCTCGGAGCCGACCCGCCGTCTCCTCCAGGAACTGGCGCCGGGTGCGGATCGCGGCCAGCGCGGAGACCGCCTGGGCGACCTCTCGCCTCGCCTGCTCGACTGCGGCCGCGGCCTTGCGGGCGGCATCCGGGTCGGGCACGCCCGGAGGGTCGGGGTCACTCGGAACCGCCGCCAGCGCCGCTATGGCGGTGCCGACCTCCCGGTCGAGCTGGGAAGCGACGGCGGCGGCCGTCTCCGCCCGGGTCGCGAGCTCGCGCAGCTCGCCCTCGAGAGCCGCGGCGGTGCCTGTCAGGCTGGCGAGCTTCTCCCTCGTCAGGGCGAGAGCGTGCTCGGCGGTCGAGAGCTCGAGGCGAAGTCCACCCAGGTGCTGCTGGCGAGCCAGCCGGCGGTCCTGGGCGCTCTCCATCTCAGCCCGTCCGGCCCGGAACTCCGTTTCGGCCTTGTCGGCCAGGACCAGAGCCTCCTCCAATCGCTTCTCGAGCGACAGCTTCTGGGCGGATGCCTTGCGATGGGCGTCGCGCGCCTCCCGCCATTCCTCCCAAACGATGGAGCCGCGGAGGATCTCGAGCCGGGCTTCGGCGACGGCGGCTTTCCGGGCAGCAGCGACCTGGGTCGCCAATCCCTCGAGCCGCGGTTTGAGCTCGTGCCGGACGTCCTCCAGCCGGAGCAGGTTCTGGGCAAGATCGCCGAGCTTGGCGGCGGCTTCCGATCGCTGCTGCTTGACGCCGCGAACCTGGGCGGCCTCCTCGACAAGCTGGCGCCGCTGCTCCGGTGAGCAGGTGACGATGAGTTCGATGTCGCCCTGGTTGATTATCGAGTAGGAGTCGGTCGTCAGCCCGGTCGAGGCGAGCAGCTGGAGGAGGTCGCGACGGCGGACCCGGCTGCCGTTGAGCAAGTAGTCGCTGGACCCGCCCCGCTCGACGCGGCGCTTGATCTCGACCTCCTCGTAATCGACCGGCAGCCGGCCGTCGCGGTTGTCGAGGAGGAGTGAGACCTCGGCCAGCGCCGCGCGGGGCGTGCGCTCGCCACCGGCGTAGATGACCTCTTCCATGGTCCGGCCACGGATGTCCTTCGCCTGGGTCTCGCCGAGGACCCATTTGAAGGCGTCGACGATGTTGCTCTTGCCTGACCCGTTGGGTCCGACGATGGCCACCATGCCGCCGTCGAACCGGATCTCAGTGCGTCGAGCGAAGGTCTTGAAGCCGTTGAGAGTGATACCACGTAGATGCACAGCTTGGCCGGCAGGTTACCAGATGTGGTGGGTCAAAGCCATTCCAGGCCCACGCCGCTGGGCCTGTCTGGACCACACAAAGAGCCGTGACGATTAGCCGGGGTGGACGGCGGGCGGCGGACGCCTGATACTACGGGAGCGAGCCATGGCACGGCACACAGCCGCATCGCGGGTCGGTCTGGGTGGAATCATCCACCTCCTGTCAGCGCTCCTGACGGAACCTCCTCCCTGCTCCATCTGCGGGCGGGGCCACGCGTCAACCGGCTGGCTGATCGACCCCATGGGACGGATCAACGGGCGCTGTTCCGGTTGTCTCGGCCACGACAAGATCTCGCCGCCGCCGCCAGGTAAGCCTCACGCCGGGTAGCGGCTCGATGTCAGGCAGCCGTCTCGGCGGCTGGGCCGGCAGGCCCGACAAACCGCGTTGCCAACACCTGGGCCATCGCCTCGGCCTCGATCCGGATCCGCCTCAGCAGGCCCCCGGGCGCGTTGCGGTAGCCGATGAACAAGAGGCCGGGCGCATTCGGGCTTTCGTCTCCGCCGCTGGGCTCAGGCGAGCCATCGGGGCGCAGGACTCCGAGGTGGCCGACCAGCCTCTCGAGGCCGCGCGAGTAGCCGGTCGCGGCGATGACGGCATCCGGCTGGACCCGGGCTCCGCCGGCGAGCATCACCGCGCCGGCAGTGAAGCCCTCCACGGCGGGGACCACCTTCAGCCTTCGCTGTCTGAGCGCATCGAGGAAGCCGACGTCGATGAGCGGGATCTGAGCGTCTTCGTAGATCCGTGACATGGCACCCCGCTTCGGCGCGTCCAGGCCGTAGGGCCGGAGGTCGCCGATCGCCACCTTCTGGAGCGCAAGGCTGATCCTGTCGGCGAGCTTCACGGGGAGCTTCTCGGCGAGGATCCCGACCTGCTGGGTGGCGATGCCGAAGAACTCCCGGCGCTGAATGTTGGGCGGGGTGCGAATTGCGATCAGCACCTCTTTCGCTCCCCCATCCACGAGGTCCACGGCTATCTCGGCGCCTGAGTTGCCGGAACCGATGACGAGCACGCGCTTGTCTTTGTAGCGGGTTGCGTTGCGGTACCTGGCGGAGTGGATGAGCTCGCCTTCGAACTCGTCTCTGCCGGGCCAGTCGGGAAGCACCGGGGTCCGGTTGTAACCGGTGGCCATCACGACCCTGTCCGCAGCATGGTCACCCTGTTCGGTCTTAACCCGCCAACCGCCGTCGCTCTTTTCGACGCGGAGGACATCGGTGTGAGGGTGGATGTCGAGCCCGAACCTTTTCGAGTATTCCTCGAGGTAGCGGACAAGGTCGTCACGGGCGACCCATTTCCCCATCTCGCTCGGAATCGGGAGCCCGGGGAGACCGGAGAGGCGGCGGATGGTGTGCAGGTGGAGCCGGTCGTAGTGCCCCCGCCAGCTGGTGCCGACCTTGTCGCCCTGCTCGAGGATACTGCTCGGGATGCCCTTCTGTTGGAGAGCCCCGCCCGCGGCGAGCCCGGCGGGCCCGCCGCCGACGATCACGACCTTCATCTGAATCGATTGTCGCGGGGAGGGAGCTCGCAATGCGAGTATCGGGCGTCCTTGAATCCAGCTCTCAGGCCCGGCTCTAAGGCCACCGCAGGACACCGGCGCATACCTCACCATCCAGCCGCTGGGAGATGTGCTCGAGATTGCCTGCGGAACCGGTGCTTGGATGAAGCGCTTCGCGACTTGGGGGTAGCGCTAGGGGCCGCCGGCTCTCCTGCCCGCCGCCTGGAGCAGGGCCTTCACGCCCGGCCGCTCGAGGTCTGCAGCCGAGCGGATCTTGACGTGGCGGATCCCCTTACCGGTGCCCTCCAGGAGGCGGTCGGGGTCGGACAACGTCTCGTAATCCCCGAAGTTGAGGTTTACGCGCTCGCGCATCGGGTTCATCACCACGATGATCTCCTCCATCCGGATCGGCGTCCGCGGCCCGTAGCGGACGTTCTTCCAGCCCAGGCTCACCGCCGAGCCACCGACCGTCGTGGCGGAGCGAATC
>JALZAP010000017.1 GCA_030948245.1 Candidatus Dormiibacterota bacterium
GCACCAAGGTGACCACACCGAAGGGGCGCCTCGACCTGCAGGAGTACTTCGTTCGCGAGCGGCACGCCCTGCCGGTGTCGGCGGTCGAGATCGTGGGCGCGTCCGAGGCGAGGCCCGCGCCGGGCGTCGCGGAGGCTCTGCAGGAGGCCGAACGGGTGATCATCGGGCCATCCAACCCGGCGATCAGCATCGAGCCGATCCTCGCCGTCGTCGGCGACCTGATCGACCCCGCCCGCACGATGGCGATCACGCCGATCGTCGCCGGCGCCGCCCTCAAGGGGCCGACGCTCGAGATGCTTCGGGGGCTGGGCCGGGAAGCCACCCCGACCGGGATCGCACGCGGCTACCGGCCTTATGCGAGCACCTTCGTGCTCGATCACCGAGACGCGGCGGAGGCGGCCGCGATCCACTCATTGGGCTACCGGGTGGCCCTCCTCGACACCGTGATGGCGGGACCGGTTGGGCGCCGCCGGCTGGCCGAGGAGCTGATGCTGCTCTAGCCGCCGGCCTGGGCCGATCACCCTCCCCGATTTTTCGGTCGAACACCGTCCCCCCGGTCCTACCGTTCGATTGGCAGCAACTGGGGAGCCCTGACTCAGTGGTGATATATCTGCTCGGCATGTTCACCACGGCGCTGGGCCGCGCGCTGGCGGTCGCGCTGGCGACCATTCTCATGTTCGGCCTGGTCTTCCTCCGCGAGGCGACGAGCCCGAGCGGTGCCGGCTACTGGACGGCGATGGCCCCGGCCTCAAACGGGGATCTCTACCTCGCCGATGAGGCGCACCGCGAGCTGCGCCTGGTCCACTCGTCGGGCCGCTGGGAGCGAATCGCCACGGTTCCGCCGGGGATCTTCCGGGCGCTCGCCGCGGACGGCCCCAACCTGCTGCTCGCCACCGAAGGCAAGCTCTACGTCTCCGCCGACACCGGCACCCACTGGCGCGGGGCCCTGCCGGGGCACTTCACCGCGGTCTCGATCCAGGGGTCCAACGAGCTGGCGGCGGCCTGGTCGGACGCCCTCTACGTCAGCCACGACACCGGCCGGACCTGGACCAGGGCGTCCGTGCCGGCCGGTGATACGCAGTTCGAGGCGGTCATCCCGGGTGAGGCCGCTACGCTCCTCGGCCTGCTCGAATCGGCCGATGGCGGAAGCACCTGGGTCCACTCCGCGGAGCTCCCCGATCGAATGACCGCGCTCGATCCCGTCAGCCGTGCGGCAGCCGACTGGAGGGGCCACGTCTGGGTTCCGGGCACGGCGGTCGTTCGCGACAACGTGCATTGGTTCGAGGTCCAAACCGTGCCGGGAGGAGTTTGGGCGGTGGCCAAGAGCGTGGTCGCCACCACGCAGGGCGTCTATGTCTCTGGACAGCCGGTCGGAGGCCCGTTAAAGGGCCGGGAGGTGACCGGGCTCGTGCTCAGCGGCCTGACTTACTGGGCCGCCGCCGCCCGCGGCCCGCTCTTCGTCTCCACCGACGGCAGCAGCTGGCGCCTCGCCTATCAACGTTGAGGCGACCGCCAGCAGGAAGAAGGTGACGACCAGGTCGAGGTAATTCGGGGAGAGGACGCGCCCGAAGGCGAAGACGATCAGGGACTCGAGCCCGAGCCAGGCCCAGAAGTGGGCCCAGGACCAGCGGCGACGCAGGTCGCGAACCGCCAGGGCCAGCGCGATGACCAGCAGCGGAACCTGGATCTGGGCGCTCGGAAAGGAGTCCCAGCGGTTGCCGATGACCCCGGCTCCGAGCAGGATGCCCTGCAGCCCGAGGCCGCGGATCGGGTAGCTGTCCACGCCCGAGCCGTAGAAGAAGCCGGTCGTCCCGGCCAGGAACGCTTTCGGGTCCCAAAACAGGAAGGGCAGCACGATGAGGCCGACTACCAGCGTTCCCGCCCCGGCCAGCCGGAGCAGGTCGCGGCGATCGAGCCGGCGGACGGCGTAGAGGGCGAGCAGTGGAAGGAAGAGGATCGCCTGCTGCTTCATGCCGAGCGAGAGCCCGAGCAGCGCACCGGCTGCGAGTGGGTGTCCCCGCCGCAGCATGCCGACGCCGGCCAGCGCCGGGGCCAGGAAGAAGAGGTCGTTGAGCAGGTAGAAGTAGTCGAGCTGGAAAAGCGGGTTGAGGGTGACGACGATCATGGCGGCCTGCTTCTCGGCGGGGGTCCGGCCGATCGACCAGGCCGCCGCCGCCAGCGCCAGCAGCGCGGGTAGGAAGAGCCAGCTGAAGTTCGCGCGATCGCTGTGGAGCAGCCGCAGGGGCACGTCGAGCAGAGCCATTCCGGGCATGTAGACGAAACGCGAGAGCCCGAAGTTGACCGGGACGTCGGAGAGGTAGAAAGCCCGCATCGGGGTGTTGAGGAAGTCGCCGACATAGGGATCGGAGCCACTCAGCAGCCGGTCGGCCGCGACGTCGTTGAGGAGGACGCCGTCGATGATCGCGGCGTTCGGTGGCTGGGCGCCGTTGAGCATCAAGCGCGGCAGGAAGAGCAGGAGCAGGATCAGGAGGGCGATGGCGCCGATCCGGAGCCGGTTCGAGGTCCCGTCGCGGAACCCGATCACGGCGGTCGCGACGGTGATTAGGGCCACCAGGGTGCCAAGCCAGAGGAGGCCGAAGAAGTCGAACACCACAGCCACGCCCACCGCGTCGACGGCGACGAAAGCGAGGAGGAGCCCGCCGATCCCGAGGTTGCGGCGGAGAAGGCCCGTGGTTAGCTGGGGCCTCGACCGCCGATCATAATGAAAATGCCGAGCAGGATCACGAGCAGGGCCGCGACCAGCCCGGCATAGCTGAGCAGCACCTGGGCGAGCGACTCCTGGCCGGTGTCCTCCTCCTCATCCTCGTCACCGTGCCTGCCGCGGCCCTTGCTGCGGTCGTCGATCCGCTGCTGCTCGCGGGGGTCGAGCTCCCAGCTCGCCTTGCCGGCACCGGCGCTCATCGCCGCAGCGCCTTGGACGTCGAGGGCGTCCTGCTTCTCGGGCTGGACGATCTCCCAGGCGGGACTCGTCTGTGCCCCGGCGCTGGGCGGCGGCGCGGGAAGGACATCGACGGGGGGTGGCTCGACGGGCGCCTGTTGGACCGGGGGAGGCGGAGCAGGCGGCGGAGTCGGGGGAGGCGAGTACGCCGGCTCCTGTGGCGTGTAGGCCGGCTGCTGCGGTTCGAGAGGGGGCGGGGCCATGGGTGGCGCAGCTTCCGGTGCCGGTGCCGGTATGGTTGCCGCCGAAGTTGGAGCGGCGGGCGGAGCGGCGGCCGCCGCGGCGGTGGCCTGGGCTGCTGCCTCTCGTTCGATGGCGGTTCGTTCCACCGATCCCTTGGCTGCGGTGGCGCGTTCGCGAGCCTTCCGCAGGTCGACCTCCCGCCGCTCGCGCAGGGTGCGGTACATCGACTTCCTCGTCTTGGCTTTTCCTCTCAGAACGAAGAAGGCAGCCACGATCCCGACGAGGGCGAGAATGGGTCCAACGGCGAGCGGGCTCATTGAGGTTGCGATTATATGTCCGAAGATGAGCCTGTTCCAGAAGATCGAGGACGATCTCACCGACGCTCGCAGGCGGTCCGACGCGGTGGCGCTGGGCAGCCTCGGGCTGCTCAAGACGGAGATTATCAACGCCAGCAAAGAGTCCGGTTTCAAGGGCCAGATCGACGACGCGCTGGTCATCGGCGTGGCCCGCAAGGAGCTCAAGCGAAGGCAGGAATCGGCGGATGCCTACACCGGCGCGGGTCGGGCGGATGCCGCCGCGAAGGAGGAGGCGGCCGCCGCCTTCATCAAGCCCTACCTGCCCATCCAGATGGACGCGGCCGAGCTCGAAGCGGAGCTGCGCAAGCTAATCGCGGAGCTCAAGCCGGAAGGGCCGGCGGGCTTCGGGATGGTCATGAAGGAGGCCAACCAGCGCCTTTCCGGGCGCGCCGCGGGGTCGGAGATCGCCGCGACCGCCAAGCGCCTGCTTGGCTAGGCCGTACGGCGCCCGCCAGCGGGCGGAGAAAACGGTGGCGCGGCTGAAAGAGATCTACCCCGCCGTCTGCGAGCTCGACTTCGTGACGCCCTACCAGCTGCTGGTCGCGACCATCCTCAGCGCCCAGTCGACCGACAAGATGGTCAACAAGGTCACGCCGAAGCTGTTCGCGCGCTGGCCCGGGCCCGCCCACCTCGCTGCGGCGGACCAGGCCGAGGTCGAGGACCTGATCAAGCCGACCGGCTTCTTCCGGGAGAAGACGAAGGCCATCCGCGGGGCCTCCGCGGCCCTGGTCGAGCGCTTCGACGGAGAGGTGCCGCCGCGCATGAAGGACCTGGTGACTCTCCCCGGCGTCGGCCGGAAGACCGCCAACGTCGTCCTCGGTGTCGCGTTCGGCGTCCCGGGCTTCGCCGTCGACACTCACGTCACCCGTCTCAGCAACCGGCTGAAGCTGAGCGGCAGCAAGGATCCGGTCCAGATCGAGAAGGACGTCTGCGGGATGGTGCCGAAGGAGGAATGGACGGGTCTCTCGCTCAGGCTGATCCTCCACGGCCGCCGGATCTGCGACGCCAAGCGACCAAAGTGCGACGTCTGCGTCTTGAACGACTTCTGCCCGTCTTCGACCACCCGTGCTACGAACAAACGTTCTAGAATCAAGCTGGATGCCCGCGCCGGAAGCCCGGAAGACAAGCGTCGACTACGTCGAGCAGCCGTGTAAGAGCGCCCTCAACTCGGTCAAGGGGATGCCCTTCAAGTGGTCGCTCAACCCTTACATGGGATGCGAGCACCGCTGCACCTTCTGCTATGTGCGCGCCTTCGAACGGCGCGCCGACCGCCCTTCCGACGATCGCTACGGGAGGACAATCCGCGTCAAGACGAACGTCGCGGTGGTCCTCCGCGAGGAGCTGTCCCGGCGTTCCTGGGCTTTCGAGTCGGTCGCGATCGGCGCCGCCACCGATCCCTACCAGCCGGCGGAGGGCACCTACCGGCTGACTCGTTCCTGCTTGAAGGCGCTGGCCGATCACGCCAACCCGGCCGGGCTCATAACGCGCGGACCGATGATCGTCCGTGACATCGACGTCCTGACCGACCTCTCGCGGCGGGCTGCTTTCAGCGTCACCTTCAGCATTCCGACCCTGGACGAGGAGGTCTGGCGAAGGACCGAGCCGGGGACGGCACATCCGCGGCAGCGGCTGAAGGCGATCTCGCGGCTGGTCGGCGCGGGGATCAAGGCGAGCGTTGGGATGGCGCCCAGCCTGCCCGGCCTGAGCGACCGGCCGGACCAGCTCGACGCGGTGGTCCGGGCGGCCCGCGAGGCGGGCGCGGTCGGCATCTGGGCGAACCTGCTCTATCTCCGGCCGGGCACCAGGGAGCACTTCATGGACTGCCTGGCCAAACACTGGCCGGACCTGGTGCCGCGCTACGAGGAGGAGTATCGCAAGGGCGCCTACCTGCCGGAGGAGAAGACGCGTCCGGTCCAGCAGGCCGTCGCGACGCTTCGGCAGAGGCATGGCATCGCCGATCGGAGAACCGAGAGGATACTCCCCGCGGAGCGACCCCGCCAATTGGAGCTGATCTCCGCTTAACTTTTCGTGGGTGGTCCGTTTCATGATCGCCGACGACCTCACGGGAGCTGCCGATGCAGCGGTCCACTTCGCCGGCGCGCGGGCGGTCGAGGTCGCGCTACCCGCTCCCGGGCTGGCGTTCGATTGGGCGCTGCCCGCAGATGGTGGTTTGAGCGTGCTCGACACCGAGACTCGCAACCTCCGAGACGAGCAGGCGGTCGAGCTGATCACCTTCGTATGCGAAGGACTGGGCGAGGGTGTTTTCAAGAAGATCGACTCGACCCTTCGCGGTCCGGTTGCGGCCGAGCTCCAGGCCGCCCGCATGGCGCTGGGCCGTCGCGCGACAGTGCTCGCGCCCAGCCTTCCCGCACAGGACCGCGTGGTGGAGGCCGGCAGGCTGCTGATCGACGGCACCGTCGCGGGCAGCGTCGCCGAGATCCTTGGCGTCGCCGTCGTTCCGGTGCCTGTCGAGGCACTCGCCGAACCCACACTGGCACCCCTCGTCATCGTCGACGCAACCACGGACGCCGACCTCGACCGGATCGCTGCCGCCTGCGCCGGCCGGCCGGACCTGCTGCCCGCCGGCTCAGCCGGGCTGGCCGCCGCCTTCGCCCGACTCGAGGGTTCCACCGCCCCGACGGCTGTCCCCGCCCACCGGCGGGTCCTGGTGGTGGTCGCCAGCCGGCATCGCGCCACCGATGCCCAGCTCGCGGCGCTCGTCGCCCAACCGCATCCCGCGATCGAGGTTCTGACGATCCCGGCGGATGCGCGGGGAGAACCTGCGCTGCTTGCCGCCGGGCTCGGCCGGGAGGTGCGCGATCGCATCCGCCCTGGAGACGCGGTGCTGGCCACCGGCGGCGATGCCGCGCTGGCGGTCAGCCAGTCGCTCGGCATCGCTTCCATCCGGCCGCGTGCAGAGCTCTCTCCTGGCGTGGTCTGGAGCGAGACCGGCCGGGAAGACATCACGCTCGCCACCAAGGCGGGAGGGTTCGGCGGACCGCGCCTGCTGCTCGACGCTGCCCTTAAGCTCCTCGGCGTGGAACCGCATGGCTAGGAGCACGATCGCGGTAACAATGGGCGACCCCGCCGGCGTCGGCCCGGAAATCGTGCTCGCCGCCCTCGCGGCGGAGCCCCATCGAGCGGTCGTGGTCGGGGACGCGGCGCGGCTGAAGCTCGCCGGCCAGATCCTGCCTCGGGGCGGGCCCCGGCTGCGGTCGATCAACACGCCCTCCGAAGCCCATTTCGAGCCCGGCCTGGTCAACGTCATCGACCTCGCCAACGTTCCCGCCGAGCTCCCCTGGGGGCGCCTTTCGGAGGTTGCCGGGGCGGCCTCCTTCAGCTACCTCGAGCGTGCGACCCAGCTGGCGCTGGCGGGCGAGGTGGCCGCGATCTGCACGGCGCCGATCAACAAGGAGGCGTGGCGGGCGGCCGGGATCGAGCATCCCGGCCACACCGAGGCGCTGGCCGCCCTCTGCGGCAGCGGGACCTACGCGATGATGCTCGTCAACCGGCGGCTTCGGGTCGTCCACCAGTCGACCCACGCCAGCCTCGCCGCCGCGGTGGGGAAGGCGACGACCCAGCGCTGCCTCGACTGCATCACGCTTGCCTCCGGATTTCTCCGCGAGCACGGCGGCATCTCGGCGCCGAGGATCGCGGTCGCCGGCATCAACCCCCACGCCGGGGAGAACGGGCTCCTCGGCAGCGAGGATCGCGAGCACCTGTTACCGGCGGTCGAGCACGCCCGCGAGGCGGGCATCGCCGCAAGTGGTCCGTGGTCGCCGGACACCATCTTCCTGCGCGGCTCGGAGGGTGAGTTCGACGCCGTCGTCGCCGCCTATCACGACCAGGGCCACATCCCGATCAAGATGCTCGGCCTCGACAGCGGGGTGAACGTGACCATCGGCCTGCCCATCGTCCGCACCTCGGTCGACCACGGGACCGCGTTCGACATCGCCGGGACAGGCAGGGCGAGGCCGGCCAACCTGCTCGCAGCATTGCGCCTGGCCGAGGAGCTGGCCGGGAACTTCTAAGGGCCGTTCAGGGCGACGGTCACGTTCGACATGACGTTCTTGATCTGCCCTCCCATGGTGAGCAGGATCACGATCACCATGATCGAGGTGACGAAGAGGATCCCCAGCGCGGCAACGATGCTCACGATCACCGCGGTTGCCGCACCACCGGCCCGCCGCGGAGGCGCCGGCGCGGTTGTCGGGATCCAGCGCTGACCATCCCAGTACCAGCGGCCGTCGTCCGAGTAGCGGGGCGTGGGGTCGTGCTGCATCAGACCGGCCGGGGCAAACCCAGCACGCGCTGGGCGAGGATGTTCTTCTGGACCTCGGTCGTCCCGCCGCCGATCGTGAGCGCCTGGGCGAAGAGAAAGGCGCGCTGGAAGCCGTCATCGTCAGTGAGAGCCCCGTTCATCCCGAGGAGTTCGATCGCCAGCTCATTCACCTGCTGGCCCCAGCGGTCGGCCGCCAGCTTGGTCACCGAGGCAGCGCTTCCGTTGGTCGAGAGCATCCGGTAGGCGGTCAGCTTGATCGCCTCGGAGGTTATGTGGAGGTCCGCGACCCGCTGTCGTTGGGTGGCCGTGAGGTCGCTCCGGCGCGCCAGCTCGAGCAGGTCGGCGAAGGTTGGCCCGTCGCCCCAGAGGGTCCCGAGGCCGGTCGAGAGGTTGGTTCGCTCGTTCATGAGCGTCGTGATCGCCACGGCCCAGCCGCCGCCGACCTGGCCGATGATGTGGTCGTCGGGGACCTCCGCCCCGTCGAAGAACACCTCGTTGAAGGTCGCGCGGCCGTCCATCTGGCGGATCGCCCGGATCTCCAAGGTGCCCTCTGGCTGGTGCATCGGGAAGGCGAAGCAGGTGATTCCCTGCTGCCGCTGGGAGGAGGGATCCGTCCGCGCCAGCAGGATGCCAAGGTCGGACTCCCGCGCGTAGCTGGTCCAGATCTTCTGCCCGTGGATTTTCCAGGCGACGCCCTCCTTTACAGCACGCGTGCTAAGAGCGGCGAGGTCGCTACCGGCGTTTGGCTCGCTGAAGAGCTGGCACCAGACCTCCTCGCCGGTCAGGATCCGAGGAAGGAAGCGCTGTTTCTGTGCCTCGCTGCCGTGCGCGATGATCGCCGGCCCCGCCCAGCCGGTCCCGATGACCGCGATCGAGCCAGGCGCGCCGGCGCGGGCGAGCTCCTGGGCGATCAGGTGGCTTTCGAATGGGCCGGCCGCGCGGCCGCCGTGCTCGACGGGCCAGGCGGGAGCGCCCCAGCCGCCCTCGGCCAACCGGCGCTGCCACTCGCGACCGTTCAACATGCCCGCCCGCAGCCTAAGCTCCCGGTTCCCGGCGGCCCACTCCCGGACCTCGCTCCGCAGGGCCGCCTGCTCGGCCGTCAGGGTCAGATCCATGAGTCCACTCGGCTAGCATTCTGAAGCGAAATGAGGACGCCGATCGACTACATCCTGCAGAGGGTCGGCGGCTACAAGATCCGCGAGGTCGCCCGCCGCTGCGTGCCCTGTTACAAGTACGTGATCGAGCCTGACGGACAGCGGCTCGGCCTCTGCATGCTGATCGACCACTACAAGCTTTACCGGTTCCCCTACGAAGACGCGACCGCCCTCTTCGGGATGTCGCGGGCGGCCGTCGGAATGCGCGGCCTGCACCTCAAGGCCCGCTTCCTCCGCGGCGAGATGGAGCACCTCCGGCTCCGCGAATTCCGGCCCGGCATCTGCCGCTACGTGAAGAACTCCGCCAGGGCTGCCAGCGCGTCCTAGACTGCGGGGCGGCGTGCCTGAGAATCCACTCTCTGATGTCGTCCAGAAGCTCCAGGCCGAGGTGCGCGAGCGCCGCGTCGAGGCCGAACGCTCCCGGATCGAGGCAGAAGACCTGCGGGCGAGGGTCGGTAAGCCCGATCCACGCCTCGGGCGGTTGGAGGCCGAGGTCCGTCGGCTGCGCGAGGAGCTGACCGAGATCCGCGATCAGCGTGACGAGCTGCTGTTCGGCGTGCGATCGGCCCTGGAGAAGCTGGAGAAATCGTCAACTGAATGAAAGGGGAGGCGCTCTCGAGCAGCCTCCCCTTCAGTCGGTAAGAATTAGACGCTCGCCGCGAGCCGCTCCGCGAAGGTGTCCACGACACCGCTGAGGAAGGGGATCTCGAAGCGTACGCCGCCGCCGGTCCATGACTTGTAGAGGCAGAACAGCCAAGCCACTATGTAGCCGACCCAGAGGACCAGGCCGATGAGGCTGACGGGGTTCGGCAGAAGGCCGGACAGGTAGGCGAGGATCTGCAGCGGCAGAAAGGTCACGATCGCGCGAGCCGCGTGGAATTTGACGTCAGGGTCGTCCTTCCCGACGAAGAGAAAGATGATGCCGGTGATCCAGGTCAGCAGGTAGGCGAGAGTTGCCGCCGTCTTCTTGTCCATCCCGCTGCCCGCCATCGCCGGCGGCGGTCCGGACGGTCCCGGCGGTCCCGGTGGATTCTGCATATGAGTGATTCCTCCCGAATTGGTGTGGTCTCGGCAGCGGCCGGATATAGGCTGCCGGGATTATCGGGCCAAAAGGCCCAAAAATCCATACCTTGCGGCGAGGTGACCACTCGCCGGCTTCTCCGGTATGCTGCCGCCGACTATGGCACTCGATGGTGCTCCGCCGGGTCCGCGGGCGGGGACTTCGAACCTGACCAGCGAGTCCTCGGGCGGTCGCCACATCGGCGAATACTCGGTGCAGCGCGAGCTGGGTCGTGGCGGCATGGGCGCCGTCTACCTCGCCGAGCACGACGTGACGCACGAGCAAGTCGCGATCAAGGAGCTGCTGATAACGGCCGCCGCCGACCCGATCGCGGTCCAACGCTTCCTCCAGGAAGGCGCCGTCATGTCGCGCCTGACCCACCCCAACATCGTCGGCGTCCGCGGCATCATTGAGGCCGGCCTGGGCCACTACATCGCCCTCGAGTTCATCGAGGGAGGCACGCTGCGCGACCTGCTCAAGGGCGGCCCGCTGCCCATCCCACAGGCATTCGCGGTGATGCACGGGCTGCTCAAGGCCCTCGACTACGCGCACCAGCACGCCATCGTCCATCGCGACGTGAAGCCGGAGAACGTGATGCTCTCCGGCATGGGCGAGGTCAAGGTCGCCGACTTCGGGATCGCCCGGCTCACCGACGAGGGGGCGACCAGCAACGCGACCAGGACCGGGACCACTGTCGGCACCCCGCAGTACATGTCTCCCGAGCAGGTGACAACCAGCAAGGTTGACGCCCGCTCCGACCTCTACAGCGCAGGCATCGTCTGCTACGAGGTGTTCTGCGGTCGTCCGCCGTTCGAGGCGAGTGAGGCGGACGGCCCTTTCACACTCTTCGCCAAGCATGTCCAGGCGCCCCCGCCACCGCCGACCGTCATCCATCCCGGCCTCGACCCCGCGCTCGAAGCGGTCATCTTGAAGTCGCTCTCCAAGCGTCCGGAAGATCGCTACCAGACGGGTGCGGAGTTCGACCGCGAGCTGTCCGCCATCGCCACCCGCCTCTATGGGCCCAATTGGGTCCACTCCCTGGAGCGCGGCACCGACCTCGCCACGATGGTCCCCGCACCGATCGCCGCCAGGATGGCGCTGCCTGACCGACCCGCGGCGCCGCCCGCCTACGCCCCCGCAACGCCCCGGCAAAAGCGAGAGGCGATGGAGGCCGGAGGTCCGAACCTGCTCATGTTCGGCGCCGTCGCGGGAGCCGTCCTCGTCGTTGCCGTGGTGGTCGCGATCATCGCCTTCAGCCAGAAGCCGAGCACAGGTGTTACGTCCGGCATCTCGACGGGCTTCACGCCCAGCGCCGGACCCTGCGACTTCCTGAGAGCCGGGGTCACCCCGGCCGGCGGCGCCGGAGGGACCTGCGCGCTGAGGTTGGGGAGCCAGGTCCACGCCTACTCGTTCGCGCAGTCGGCGATGCCCGCCGACCTCAGCGGCATCGGGATCGACGGCGACGGAGCACCCAAGGGGAAGGCCGCCATCCCCGTCGGCGGCGGCTTCGCGGCGCTCTCGGCCAGTTCCCGGGGTGCCGGGGTCGGCATCCAGAGCGGAACGCAGCCGGCCGACCTGATCGTCATCGCCGACTTCACGCCGACGACGAGCGGCGACGCCAACATCGGCATCGGCGCCCGCTGCAGCGCGACCGACTGCATCGAGGTCTACGTCAGCCCCAAAGGCAGGGTCTGGGTGACGCAGCGGTCCGGCGGCGGTGCGCCGGTCCAGAAGTTCAACAGCGAGGCGCCGGTCCAGGTCAACCAGCTCAATCGACTGGTGGTCGCCGTCAAGGGCAGCCAGGTCCAGTCCTGGATCAATGGAAGCCTAATCAGCTCGGTCCAGGTCGATGTCAACAGCGCGGGAGCCATCGTCTTTTTCGACTCCGACCAGGACACGACGCATTCAGCCACCAACCTCTCCGCTCTCTACGTCTTTGCCCCCGGATAGCTCGCCGGCCTGGGTCTGCCGCACCTGCGGCGTCCAGTACACGCCCTCCCTCGAGCCACCGGCGATCTGCCCGGTCTGCAGCGACGAGCGGCAGTATGTGCCGCCGGAAGGACAGTCCTGGACGCACCACGAGGAGCTGGATGCACTCGGCCAGGGCTACGACATCCGCGAGCTCGAGCCCGGTCTGACCGGTTTCCGCTGCCTTCCGCAGCTCGGCATCGGTCCGGTCGGCTACCTGGTTCAGACGCCGGCCGGCAACGTGCTCTGGGAC